>CAZXZF010000022.1:0-20364 GCA_964645095.1 uncultured Desulfocurvus sp.
TCTTCGGCGACACCCTGGACGAGATCCGCCTGTTCGACCCGGCCACCCAGCGCTCGCGCACCGATCTTACGGAGCTGACGCTTCTGCCGGTTTCCCCCGGCGTTCTGGACGCGCACTCCCTGGGCCAGGCCATGGAGCATTGGCGCCGCCTGCGCATGAGCGGAGAGATGGCCCTGGCCCTGGAGCAGGAGCTGGGCGACCGCCTGGAGCGCAACGACACCTTCCTCTGGCCGGGCCTGTTCTATCCCGATGCGGCCAGCCTGGACGCCTTCCTGCCGCAGGAGGCGGTGTTCCTGCTGGGCTCGGCCCCGGAGCTGCGCAACCGCTTGTCCGACCAGCACGCGGGCTGGCGCTCGTTCCTGGAGCGCGAGGCTTCTGAGAGCGGCTGGCGCTGGCCGCTGCACGCCCTGTGCTGGCCCGAGGAATCGGCCCGCAAGACCTGGCAGGGCAAGCGCCAAGTGGTCTTTGAGGACCTGGTCATGGGCCAGGAGAAGCATGGCGTGGATCTGCCGGAAAAGAGCTACCAGAGCTTCCGCGACCTCTTCTGGCGGCCCGACAGCGCGCGCCGGCCCTGGACCGCCCTGACCACGGCCCTGCGCGAGTGGAGCGCCTCGGGCGCGCAGGTGCTCCTAAGCTTCCACACCGAGCGCTCGCGCCGCAAGTTCCTGGGCCTGGCCGAACAGGAGGGCCTGAGCGTCGGCACGGAGTACGCACCCGGCAGGCGCGGCGTGGCGGCCCTCATCTCGCCGCTCAAGGCCGGCCTGGAGCTGTCCTTCTGCAATCTCTCCATCCTGCCCGAGGACATCCTCCAGCCCGAGGCCGCGCCGGCCTCTCAGATGGGCCGCGCCGACCGCAAGAAGGCCTTTGAGGGGCTGTCGCGCCACGACGACCTGGGGGTGGACGACCTGCTGGTGCACCGCCAGTACGGGGTCTCGCGCTTCGGCGGCCTGCACCACCTGAAGGTCGGCGAGGTCGCCAATGACTACCTGCTGCTGTTCTTCGACGGCGAGGACAAGCTGTACCTGCCCGTGGACCGCCTGAACCTGGTGCAGCGCTTCAAGGGGCCCGAGGGCCTGGACCCGCGCCTGGACCGCCTGGGCGGCAGCCTGTGGGCCAAGAGCACCGAGCGCGCGCGCAAGGCCATCGAGAAGATCGCCCAGGACCTTGTGGAGATGTACGCCTTCCGCCGGGTGGCCAAGGGCTATTCCTATGGCCCGCCGGACGAGATGTACCGCGAGTTCGAGGCCACCTTCGGCTTTGAGGAGACCCCGGACCAGGCCAAGGCCATCGACGACGTGTTCGACGACATGGCCGGGAGCGAGCCCATGGACCGGCTGGTCTGCGGCGACGTGGGCTTCGGCAAGACCGAGGTGGCCCTGCGCGCGGCCTTCCGCGCCGTCAGCGACGGTCGGCAGGTGGCCCTGCTCTGCCCGACAACGGTGCTGGCCGAGCAGCACTACCAGACCTTCACCCGGCGCATGGAGGGCTTCCCGGTGCGCGTGGGCATGCTCAGCCGCTTCGTGCCTCCGGCGCGCCAGAAGCTGGTGGTCCAGGCCGCGGCGCGCGGCGAGATCGACATCCTCATCGGCACCCACCGCCTGATTTCCAAGGACGTGGACCTGCCCAACCTGGGCCTGCTGATTTTGGACGAGGAGCAGCGCTTCGGCGTCAAGCACAAGGAAAAGCTCAAGCTCCTGCGCAAGAACATCGACGTGCTGACCCTCACCGCCACGCCCATCCCGCGCACCCTGCAACTCTCGCTCTCCGGCCTGCGCGGGCTGTCCGTCATCGAGACCCCGCCCGAGGACCGCAAGCCCGTGGAGACGGCGCTCGTGGAGCGCGACGGCACGCTTCTGGCCAGCGTCCTGGCGCGCGAGCTCGCGCGCGGCGGCCAGGTGTTCTGGGTCTACAACCGCGTGGAGGGCCTGGAGCAGGTGGCCGGGTACGTGCGCACGCTGGCGCCCGGCGCGCGCGTGGGCATGGCCCACGGCCAGATGAACGAGCGCGCCCTTGAAGACGCCATGCACGGCTTCTGGCACAAGGAGCTGGACGTGCTGGTGTGCACGGCCATCATCGAGTCCGGCCTGGACTTCCCCAACGCCAACACGCTCATCGTGGACCAGGCCCAGATGTTCGGCCTGGGCCAGCTCTACCAGCTGCGCGGCCGCGTGGGCCGCAGCGACCGCCAAGCCTACGCCTATTTCGTGGTGCCAAGCCTCGACCGCCTGCCGGAGATCAGCAAGCGCCGCCTGCGCATCATCCTGGAGCTGGACTACCTGGGCGCGGGCTTCCAGGTGGCCATGGAGGATCTGCGCCTGCGCGGGGCCGGGAACATCCTGGGCGAGGTGCAAAGCGGCCAGATCGCCCGCGTGGGCCTGGACCTGTTCCTGGAGATGCTGGAGGAAGAGGTGCGGCGCATCCGTGGCGGCCCCTTGACCCAGGAGACCAGCCCGGAGCTGCAGTTCGTGTTCGAGGCGCACCTGCCTGCGGACTACGTGGCCGATTCCAAGGAGCGCCTGCGCTATTACAAGGCCCTGTCCAGCGCGCGCGGCCAAAAGCTCCTGGTGGAGCTGGCGGCGGAGATGCGCGACCGCTTCGGCCCCATGCCCGAGGCGGCCAAGAACTTCCTGGCCGTGCTGGAGGTCAAGGCCGTGCTGGCCAGGCTCCAGGTGCTGCGGGCCGAGCTCTCGCCTGCCCGGGCGGTGCTCCACTGGGGCCAGGAGACCGGAGCCGTGTCGCCGGAGACGCTGGTGGCCTGGGTTGGCGCGAGGACGCCCCAGGCGCGCCTGCTGCCGCCCTCCAAGCTCGAGTTGCGCTACCCGGAAGGCCTGGACGTTGGCCGCGGGTTGGAGTACTTGCGCACGGAACTGGAGACGCTCACAACCGGCGGCGCGAGCACGCCGGGCAAGGCCGGTACCTGATGCCCACACCCACCCGCGCGCGCGCCGCGCTGCTCCTGCTTGCGCTTCTGGCGCTTTTTTCCGGCTGCGGCGGCAAGGCCCAGGAAGATGTCGGCGTGGTGGCCAAGGTCAATGGACACCCCATCCACCTGGAGATGCTGGAGTTCCAGTACGATCTGCTGCACTTCGACGCCTTTTCCGGCTCACTGCCCACGGTTGGCGCCCTGCGCGAGGCCTATGGCAAGATTCTGGGCGGGCTCATCGCGCTCGAGCTGGTGAGCCAGGAGCTGGAGAAGCGCGGCCAGGACGTCAGCGACACGGAGCTGGCCGAGGCCGAGGCCAAGGTCCGCGCCGACTATCCCGACGACGCCTTCGAGAAGATGCTGGCCGAGGAGTTCATCGACCTGCCCATGTGGCGCAAGCATCTGCGCTACGCCTGCGGGGCGGAAAAGTTTCAGCGCCTGGTGCTGCGGCCCCAGATCCATCTGGACTACCGCGAGATCGAGGCCTACTACCGCGGGCACGTTGCCGATTTCCGCCTGCCCGAGCGGCTGCGCCTGGTGGTCGTTTACGGACCGGGCCGGGATGCGGTGGAAAAGGCCCTGTCCCACTACACCCAGCAGAAGAACGTCAAGGCTGTGGCCGAGGCCTTTCCCGGCGTCCAGGCGCGCGAGGTGACGGTGCCCAGGGCGCTCTTGAACGCCGCCTGGGCCGAGGCCCTGCAAAGCCTCCAGCCGGGCAGGACGGCGGTGGTCGCCGCCGGGCGGGGCGAGTTCGAGGGGCTTCTGCTTCTTGAGCGCCTGCCGGCGCAGACCCTGGATATCGCCCAGGCCTACCCGCAGGTGGAGGCCGCACTGGTGGAAGAGCGCCTGCAGCAGGCCTTTGACGCCTGGCTGACCAAGGCCGTGGACGCTTCGGTGATCCTTGTGAGCCAGCGGCTGCTGCACAAGGAGGACGACGAGGACCTGCCCCCTGAAGCGCCGCCTGCCGAGGCCGGGCAGCCGGGCGGACAGCCGGGCGGACAGCCAGGTGGACAGCCAGGTGGACAAGAGGGCGTTGCAAGCGGCAACGAGACCGGGTAGGGTTTGCGCTTGCGGCCAGCCCGCCGCAGTGGCGGGCACTTGGAACAGCTTGTTATTGTTCGAGGAGAGATATGTTCGCACCCAGGTCCCCGAAGAACCGTATCGTGTCCGGCCTGACTGTGCTGCCGTCGGCCTTATTTGCCTTGGCCCTGCTGGTGCTCCTGGCGTTCGCCAGCCTTGGCCAGGCCGCAGACATCGTCCTGGACGGCATCGTGGCCACGGTCAATGGCAATATCATCACCCGCTACGAACTCGATGAACAAATGCGCCCGGTGTACGAGCAGATACGCGGCCGCACCCTTTCTCCGGAAGAGTCGCGGCAGGTGGAGATGGTCCGCCGCCAGTCCCTGGACCGGATGATTGATGACATGCTCATCCTCGATGATGCCGAGCGCTACAAGATGAAGATCACCGATGCCGAGGTGGAAGCGCAGACCAAGGAATTTCGTGAGAAGCGCCAACTCAGCGAAGCGGACTTCTTGAAGCAGCTGGAGCTGCAGCGCATGTCCCGCAAAGACTTCAACCGCAACATGAAGCGCGACTTGATCAAGCACAGGCTCATCGGCGGCGTGGTCTCGACCAAGGTCGTGGTCACGGACAGCGAGGTGGAACGGGAGTACAACGAGCGCAAGGCGGAGTTCTCCAAGGACAGCATGGTCCAGCTGGCCCTCATTCTGCTGCCTGCGGGGATGTCGGCTGCGGAACTCAAGGCGGCCATCGAGTCCGGGCAGATGACCTTTGCCCAGGCTGCGGAGAAGTACTCCCAGGGGCCTGGCGCCAAGCAGGGCGGCGACATCGGGCTCATCGCCTGGAAGGACCTGGCGCCGGAATGGGGAACCGCCTTGCGCGGGCTCAAGCCCGGACAGGTTGCCCCGCCGGTGCATGTCAATGATTTCGAGGGCCTGCTTCAGATCGTCAGCGTCCAGGAGGGTGAAGAGCTGCCCCTGGATGCCGTGCGCGAGCAGATCTACAACTCCCTGCACGAGGGCAAGTTCGAGAAGGTCTTCAAGGAATACCTGGAGAAGTTGCGGGGAAAAGCAGTCATAGAATACAGGACCTTGTAGCCCATTTCGGCGTATGCGGGGCAGTGCCATGAATTTGTTGGAAGTCGGAGCCCTCCTGAAAAGAGAGCGTGAGCGGTGCGGGATCTCCATCCGTGATGTGATGGATGCGACCAAGATCAGCCGCCGCAACCTGACGGCCCTTGAGGAGGGCCAGCTCGAGTCCCTGCCGCATCCCGTGTATCTCAAGGGCTACTTGCGCAACATCGCCAGGATGGTCCGGCTCGACGCTGACGAAATGGCGCAGGTTGTGGACCAGCAATATGATTCGGAGCTGGGCCGGTACCTGCCCCAGACTCCTGCCGCAGCCCCTGTCGTAGTCCCTGCCGCAGCCCCTGCCGCAGCGCCGGCCAGCGTTGTCCCCGCCGCCGAAAGCGTTGCGGACCCCGTCCCGCCCCGGCCGGAGCAACGGTCGGGCCCAGCCGCGCAGCGTCACTCGCCTGAACCGGAACGCGAGAGCAGGCCTCGTTTCGCACCGGAACCCCTCGTGGCGTCCAAGCCGAAAATCTCTGGAACAGTGCGCTCCGTCATCGTGCTCATCCTGCTGGTGGCCGCGCTGGCCGTGCTGCTGGTGCAGTACCAGCGCAAGGGCCCCGATGCGCCGCCGCCCCCGGCCGCGCCGCCCGTGGTGAGCGCCGTAAACGCCACGGCGCCGGACAACGCCTCCACAGCCTTGGACAACGCCTCTGACGAGGCCAACCAGCCTGCACCGGCAGGCGGAGACATGCCAGCCGCACCGCCCGCGCCGGAGTCTGCGCGCGTCCCGGCCCCGGCTGCTGCGCCCGCTACGGCCCCGGCCGCGCCCAGCATATCCGGCACGTCCATCGAGGTCTCGCGCCGTACGCCAGCCGCAGCTTTGGACGCCCCGGCGCGCGCTCCGGGCGTGCAGACCCTGGCCATCACGGCCAAGCCGGGCGAAATCTGCTGGGTCGGGGTTTACGAGGGAGCCAAGGGCACGAGCTTCACCCTGCGCAATGGGGAGTCCCGGCAGGTGGAGTTCGCCAAGCGGGCCAGCCTGCGCCTGGGCAATTCGGGCGGCGTCACCGTGCGCCTGAACGGCCAGGACTACCCCTTTGAGGGCGAGCGCGGCCAGAAGCTCAGCCTGGAGTTCGGCGCGCGCTAGCCCGCCGCCAGGGGAGCGGACGTGGAGTTCACCGAAAAGGCCCTGGTGCTCAAGGTGGGCCGCTTTCGGGAGACGGACATCTGGCTCCGGTTGTTCTGCGCGGGCCGTGGCCTGGTCACGGCCTTCGCCTTTGGGGGCAGCCGGAGCACGAAGCGCTTTTGCGGCTGTCTGGACCAGCTGGTGCTGGGCACGTTCCGGGTGGGCAGCAACCGGCGCGGCACCTACAAGGTGCTGGAGGAGGGCACGCTCCTGCACGCCTTTCCCGGCCTGCGCTCCGATCCGCGCAAGCTGGGCCTGGTGGCGCACTGCCTGAAGTTCGTCGAGGCCGTGCAGATCGGCTCCCAGGGCGCACGCCCGGTGTTCGACCTGCTGCTGGAGACCCTGGGCACCCTGGAGAACAGCGAGGTCGGCGCGGAGCTTTTGCCGCTGTTGTTCAAGGCCAAGCTGACCTTTGAGCAGGGCCTGAAGCCGGATTTGACCCTGTGCGTGCGCTGCGGTCGCGCGGCCTGGGACCACGACGGGGCCGGGCACGTCCCGGCGGACCGCTCGGCGGATCAGGTCCCGGCGGCACCGGCGCTGGGCTTTTCGGTGGAGCGCGGCGGGCTGGTCTGCGCCGCCTGCGGCGATCTGCAGTCGGACCCGGAGGCCGAGCCGCTCTCGATCGGGGCAGCGCGCACCCTGGAGTGGATCAGCGCCAGCCGCCCGGCGGACTGGCCGCGGCTGTCCCTTGAGCCGGAGATGCGCAGGCAGCTGGGGCGCGTGGTGGACCGCTTTGTGGCTTACCACCTGGGCCTGCGCTGGGAACATGGAATGTATCGGAAAATCTAGTCGTTCTGGAGAGATAAATGCACTTTCAAGACGTGATCCAAACCTTGCAGCGCTTCTGGACGGACCGGGGCTGCGTGCTGGTCCAGCCCTTTGACATCGAGTGCGGGGCCGGGACCTTCAACCCCTCCACCTTCTTCCGGGTCATCGGGCCGGAGCCCTGGAACGTGTGCTACGTGGAGCCCTCGCGCAGGCCGACCGACGGCCGCTACGGCGAGAACCCCAACCGCCTGCAGCACTACTACCAGTTCCAGGTCATCCTCAAGCCCTCGCCGGACAACGTGCAGGAGCTCTACCTGGAGAGCCTGCGCGCGCTCGGCGTGGACCCGGCGGCCCACGACATCCGCTTCGTGGAGGACGACTGGGAGTCGCCCACCCTTGGCGCCTGGGGCCTGGGCTGGGAGGTCTGGCTCAACGGCATGGAGGTGACGCAGTTCACCTATTTCCAGCAGGTGGGCGGCATCGACCTGTTCCCCACCAGCGTGGAGATCACCTACGGCCTGGAGCGCATCTCCATGTATCTGCAGGAGAAGGAGTCGGTCTACGAGCTCATGTGGAACGACGCCGTGACCTACGGCCACGTGTACCACCAGAACGAGGTGGAGCAGTCGAAGTACAACTTCGAGCTCTCCGACGCCTCCATGCTGCTCGACATGTTCAACAAGTTCGAGGCCGAGTGCAAACGCCTGGTTGAGGCCGGGGTGCCCTGGCCAGCCTACGACTACTGCCTCAAGTGCTCGCACACCTTCAACCTGCTGGACGCGCGCGGGGCCATCTCCATCACCGAGCGCACGGGCTACATCGGCCGCGTGCGGGTGCTGGCCTCGGCCATCGCCGCCCTGTACGCCGCCCAGCGCGAAGCCATGGGCTACCCCATGCTCGCCGCAAAATAGCCAGCCAAGCAAGCCGGAGAGCTACGACATGTCTGAATTCATTCTTGAGATCGGAACCGAGGAAATGCCCGCGCGCTTTGTGCCGCGCCTGGGCGAGGAACTCGTCGAGCTGTTCGAGCGCCTGCTCTCTGAGGCGCGCATCGACCACGCCGGGGTCCGGGCCTTTGCCACCCCGCGCAGGCTCGTGGCCCATGTTGCAGGCCTTGCGCTGACCCAGCGCCTGGAGGAGGAGATCGCGAGCGGCCCGCCCGTGCGCATCGCCTATGCCGACGGCAAGCTGACCAAGGCCGGCGAGGGCTTTGCCAAGACTCAGGGCGTGGCCGAGGCCGACCTGTTCGTCCAGCAGACGCCCAAGGGCGAGTACCTGGCCGCGAAGAAAAAGGTCGGCGGCGGACGCACCCGGGACATCCTGCCGGGCCTGTGCCTCGCAGCCCTCAAGGGCCTGAACTTTCCCAAGCGCATGAAGTGGGGCAGCCTGGACTTCCTCTTTGGCCGGCCTCTGCGCTGGATGCTGGCCCTGCTCGACGCCGACGTGGTGCCCCTGGAGATCGCGGGCCTGGCCTCCGGCCGCGTCACCCATGGCCACCGGGTGCTCGGCCCCGGCCCCTGGACCGTGGACAGCGCGGCAGACTATTTCGACACCATCCGCGACAAGGGCAACGTGGTGCTGGACGCCCGCGAGCGCCTGGAGCTGGTGCGCGCCGAGGGCGACCGCATCGCCGCGGGCGTGGGCGGCCACGTGGTCTGGGACGAGAGCCTGCTGCTTGAGGTCGCCAACCTCGTGGAGTTCCCCCGGCCCATCCTGGGCGAGTTCGCGCGGCTCTACCTGGAGCTGCCCGCCCAGGTGCTGCTCACCAGCATGCAGAGCCACCAGAAGAGCTTCGGCATTGTCTCGTCGCAGGGGGGCGCGGACGGCAATCTGCTGCCGTATTTCCTGACCACCCTGAACATCGAGCCGCTGAACATGGCCCTGGTCAAGAAGGGCTGGGAGCGCGTTCTGAAGGCCCGCCTGGAGGACGCCCGGTTCTTCTGGGAGGCCGACCTGGCCACGGACCTGGACGAGTGGCTGGCCAAGCTCGACAGCGTGGTCTTCCTCGGCCCCCTGGGCAGCATGGGCGACAAGTCCCGCCGCCTGGAGAAGCTCTGCGGCCGCCTGGCCCAGGCCGTCGGCGCGCCCGAGGCCCCGGTGGCCGACATGAAACGCGCCGGGCGGCTGGCCAAGGCCGACCTTGTGAGCGCGCTGGTCTACGAGTTCGACAGCCTGCAGGGCGTCATCGGCGGCATCTACGCCCGCAAGAAGGGCGAGAGCGAGCTGACCGCCCAGGCCATCGCCGAGCAGTACCTGCCTGCCGGGCCGGACTCGCCCGTGCCCGCCACCCTCACCGGCGCGCTTCTGGCCATCGCCGACAAGGCCGACACCATGGCCGGGTGCTTCGGGCTGGCCATGATCCCCACCGGCACCGCCGACCCCTACGCCCTGCGCCGCGCGGCGCTCGGCATCAGCCGCATCATCATGGAGCACGGCCTGCGCCTGAAGCTCGACGAGGTGCTGGGTTGGGCCCAGGAAGGCTATGACAACGTCAAGTGGAAGCTTGAGCCTGCGGACGCCCAGGCCAAGATGCTGGACTTCTTTGGCCAGCGCCTGCGCGCGCTCTTCGCCAGCGGCCCTGATGGGAGCAGTCGCACCGACAGCCGCGTGGCCGATGCCGCCCTGGGCGCGGGCTTCGTTGATATCCGCACCCTCAAGATGCGCTTCGACGCCCTGACCACCTTCAGCCGCCAGCCGGACTTTGAGCAGGCCGTGCTGACCTTCAAGCGCGCGGCCAACATCATCCGCAAGCAGGGCGCGGAGGCGGGGGCGGCGCTGTCCGCCAACGTGGACGCGGCGCGCCTGGAGATGGAGCAGGAGCGCGTGCTGGCCGAGAGCCTGCGCGAAAGCGCCGGGCGCTTCGAGGAGCTCTGGGCAACGGACGACTTCGCCGGGCTGTTCGCCATGCTGGGCGAACTGCGGCCCGCTGTGGACGCCTTCTTCGACCACGTCATGGTCATGGCCGAGGACGCGGATTTGCGCCAGAACCGCCTGAACATCCTGTACACGCTGGTGGAGCGGCTGGGCCGCCTGGCCGACTTCGGGGCGCTCCAGGTGTAGTGCTACCGGAAAATCTGCTTGACAAGCGCGTGGCGCTGTGATTAAGGACCCTCTCTCGACTCAGTGTCGGGACCGAACAACACAAAGAATCAGGAGAAAGAGCGTTGGCCAATCATCCGTCCGCCTCGAAGAGACACCGTCAGAGCTTGAAGCGCCAGGCGCGCAACAAGGCCGTCAAGACCCGCATCAAGAACGTGGTGAAGGCTGTGCGTCAGGCCCTGGCCGAGAAGAACGCCGATACCGCCGCCATTGCGCTCAAGAACGCCAGCTCCGTGCTCGACCGCGCCGCTTCCAAGAAGGTCATCCACTGGAAGAAGGCCGGCCGCTGCATCGCGCGCCTGCAGACCGCCATCAACAAGATGGCTGCTGTCGAAGCCTAGACAGATTCTTGATCTGACAATAAAGCCCGCTGCGGATTTCCGTGGCGGGCTTTTTGCGTTGGGGAACGGGGGAATTATACGCTTGGGCGTGTGGGGTCCGGTTCTGTGGTCAGGCGCAGGCCAACGGCCTTAAGCACGGCGGCAAGGGTCTTGACCGTGGGGTTGCCGCGCGGGGACAGGGAGCGGTACAGGCTCTCACGGTTGACGCCAGCGCGTTCGGCCACGCGCTGCATGCCGTGGGCCTCGGCCACGCGGCGCAGGGCGGTAAGCAGCACGGACGGCTCGTCGAGGCTTTCTTCCAGGGCGGCCCGGAGATATTCCGCAGCAAAGGCCGGGTCGGCGCGCAATTCGGCCATGAGGGCCGCGTCATGGGACAGGGCTGGCGGGGTTGGCCGGGTCATTCAAGCCTCCTCTTGTAGTCGATCAGACACTCCACAGCCCTGGCGATATCCTCTTGCTGTGAACGCTTGTCGCCGCCGCCAAGGAGCAGGAGCACCACCTTGCCCACTCGGGCGAAGTACACGCGATAGCCTGGGCCATAGTCCACGCGAAGTTCCGCAACGCCGCCAGTGAGCGGCTTGCAGTCGCCAAGGCTTCCTGCCGCCAGACGGTCGATCCGGGCGGCTATCCTTGCCTTGGCCTTCAGGTCGCGCAGCCCGGCCAGCCATTGGCCGAAAACGTCGCGGCCTTCCGGGGTCTGGTAGCGGTAAACTGTGTACATAAAAATTGTAGCTTTCAGGCTACAGATTGTCAAGGCGGCAGCAGGGACGAGACAAATAATCTCGAAAGCCAAGGCCAGTCATGCTGACTGTGCCCTCAGACATCTACTGCCCCATCCCCATCCCGACCGCCACCGGCGCCCAGCCGTCCTTCATGGTCGGCTTCTTCTCACTGGTGTCGATCTTCATCTCCGGGATGAGCGGCTGGCCCAGCGCGGTCTTCTTGCGGATCTCGGCGATGGCCGCCTCCTGCGCCACATAGCGCGCGGCGTACTTGGGGTGCGTGGTGTCGCGGTTGATGGCCCCGGGGGAGTTCAGGGCCAGCTTGCGCAGGAACTCCGGGGCGCGCTCATAGCCCAGCCCGGCGCGCGCGGCCAGGTACAGGCCCACGTAGTCGGCCTCGTATTCGTAGTCCACACTGCTGTTCAGGTACGAGAAGTTGGCGTAGATGGTGCCCGCGTTGGTGCCTGTGGCGCTGTTCAGCACCTTCATGATGTAGAGGTCCTTCCAGATCTCCAGCCGCTTCTTCTCGGCGTGGCCCATGAGGTTGTGCGCCAGCTCGTGGGCCACCACAACGCCCACCTCCTGATCACTCGGAAAGGCGCTCATCAGCCCGGTATAGATGGTGATGGACGTGCCGGTGGCATAGGCGTTGACATCGCCGTTGGCCACCAGCCGCACGGGGTAGTCGCAGGCCATGACCGGCTGGACAATGGCCGTGATCTTCTCGGCCTTGCGCAGCAGGCTGAATTTGATGGGCTTGCCCGCCTCCACCAGCGGGTTGACGTGCACCTTGTAGAAGGCTGTTGCGGCCATGCCCCGGGGCGTCTCGATGTCGTTCACGGCCAGGATCACGTCGCCCTCGCGCAGGCCGGCGATGTGCGCCGGGCCTTCGCGGCCGACCAGGGTCACGCGGATGCGCTCGTCCAGCTCGTACACGGACTCCATGGCGTCGCGCTTGCGGCCCCGGTAGTCCTCCAGGTTGTGCACGACCATGGAGATGACAAAGCGGGTCCTGCTGTCGCAGAGGTCGGCGTTGCCGATGAGCAGTGGGGAGGAGAGGTCCCAGAGGCGCTTGGCCATCTGCTGGTCGCGGCCCACGACCAGCTCGTACATGCGGCCCGCCTCGGCGGCCACCTCGCCCTCGTCGATGTCCGGACGCCTGGTCACCGCGCCGCAGCCGAAGAGCACGGTGAGCGCTGCCGATACGAGTAAAAGACGCAACACCGTCATGACGAGCCTCCACAGGGGGTATTCGCCAAGCTGTATTCGAATTCCTGGAGCTAGTCCACCCGGTAGTGGCAGCCCTGGCTCCTGGTGTTGCGCATGGCCGCCTGGGTGACCACGTAGGCGGTCTGGCAGCCGTGGAACAGGTCGATGATGGGCTTGCTGATGGGCGTCATCTTGTAGAAGTCGTGCATGTTCTTGGACAGGTTGCGCAGGTCCTCGAAGGCGCGGCGCAGGCGGGCGGTGGAGCGGATGATGCCCACGTAGTTCCACATGGTGTTGCGGATGTTGGCCCAGTCCTGGGCGATGAGCGCCGGGTCCTCGTTGTGGATGTCGCCGGGGTTCTGCCAGTCGGGGATGGCGTCGGCCAGCTTCCTGGTCACGCGCCACTTGGCGCCCAGGCGCTTGGCGATGTCCTGCCCGGCACTAAAGCCCCAGAGCAGGCCTTCGAGGAGCGAGGTGCTGGCCAGGCGGTTGGCCCCGTGCACGCCGGTGCAGGTGCATTCCCCGGCGGAGTACAGGCGCTCGAGCGTGGTGCGGCCGCGCGTGTCTACCAATATGCCGCCGCAGAAATAGTGCGCCGCCGGCACCACGGGGATGGGGGTGGTGCGCATGTCGATGCCCTGTTCCAGGCATTTGTTGTAGATGGTGGGGAAGCGTTCGGCCACCTCCCGGTGCATGCCGTGCGTGGTGTCGAGGTACACGCAGTCCTCGTCCGTGGCCAGCATCTCGGCCATGATGGCGCGGGTGACGATGTCGCGCGGGGCCAGGTCGGCGCGCTGGTCATACCTGGTCATGAATCTTTCGCCCTTGCTGTTGACCAGGCGCGCGCCCTCGCCGCGCACGGCCTCGGAGATGAGGAAGCGCCGTTCGAAACGTTTGGCGCCCTGGTAGAAGGCCGTGGGGTGGAACTGCACGTATTCCAGGTTGTGCAGCTTGACCCCGGCGCGGTTGGCCATGGACAGGCCCGAGCCGATGGCCCCGCGCGAGTTGGTGGTGTGCAGATAGATGTGCCCGGCCCCGCCCGTGGCCAGCACGGTGAAGTCGGCCAGCACGATCTCCACCTGGGAGAGCTGCTCGTTGAACACGTAGGCCCCGACGCACTGGTTGGCCAGGCTGTACTTGAAGTCCAGGTGCGTGGCGTGGTGGTGCGTGGTAAGCAAGTCGATGGCCGTGCGCCTGGTGAGCACGCGGATGTTGGGCGCGTCCTCCACGGCCCTGGTCAGGCGCTGCATGATGGTCAGGCCGGTGTGGTCGGCGGCGTAGAGGATGCGGGCCACGCTGTGCCCGCCCTCGCGGGTGAAGTTCCACTCGTCGGAATCGCGGTGGGCAAAGGGCACATGGTAGGCGTCGATGAGGGTCTTTTGCAGGACCTTGGGGCCTTTGTGGGCCAGGTAGCGCACGGCGCGCAGGTAGTTCTGGCCCCACCCGGCGGTCATGATGTCCTTTTCGAGGATGCCGGGGTCGTCGTCCTTTGCGTGGAAGACCACGCCGCCCTGGGCCAGGCGCGTGTTGCCGGCGAAAAGATCCTCCCCGGCGGTCAAGAGGATCACGTCCGCGCCGGATTCGGCCAGGGTGAGGGCGGCCACGGACCCGGCGATGCCGGAGCCGATGACCAGCACATCGGACTTGAGGCGGTAGTCGTTCATCTGGCTCCTTGAAGGCGGACGGGCGCAGGCCTAGGCGCAGATGCGCAGCATGCGCTCCAGGGCCACGCGGGAATGCTCGGTGACATCGGCGCTCAAGGTGAGCGGCGGCGCGGCGTCGAGGTTGGTGAGCAGCGCAAGCAGGCGCTCCTCGGTGGTCTTGGCCATGTTCGAGCAGGCCAGGGCCTTGAGCGGGAAGATCTCCTTGCCCTCGGGCCTGTGGCGCGCGGCCAGGCGGTTGACCAGGTTGCACTCCGTGGCCACGGCGATCCTGGCCCCGGCCGGAGCGTTTGCGCAGTACTTGATGAGGTACGAGGTGGAGCCTGCGCCGTCGGCGGCGCGCACGACGCCCTGCGGGCATTCGGGATGCACCACCACGCGCACGCCGGGCCGGGTCATGCGCAGGTTCTGGATCTGGCTCTTCTTGAACTTGTGGTGGATGGCGCAGGCGCCGGGCCAGAGCAGCAGCCGGGCGTACTGGGCCTTCTTGTGGTCCAGGCGGCGGCCTTCGTCGCGGATGTCGATCTCCAGGCGCTCGGTGGCGTCGATGTTCAGCTGGTCGGCGGTGTTGTGCCCCAGGTTCTTGTCCGGCAAAAAGAGCACGGCGTCGCCCTGCTGGAGCGCCCATTCGAGCATGACCCTGGCGTTGGACGAGGTGCACACGCTGCCGCCGTACAGGCCGCACACGGCCTTCACCTCGGCCGAGGAGTTGACGTAGGCCAGGGGGATGACCAGCCGGCCATCGTCGCGCAGGGCGGAGAGCACATCCTCCACGCGCCCGGCCGGGGCCATGTCGGCCATGGGGCAGGCGGCCCCGGGGTCCGGGATGTGGATTTTCTGGCCGGGCCGGGCCAGGGCGGCGGCGGACTCGGCCATGAAGTACACCCCGCAGAAGACCACGTGCTCGGCGGCCAGGGTGTCGATCTTGCGGGCCAGCTCGAGCGAGTCGCCCTGGAAGTCCACGTGGCGGATGACCTCGTCGGACTGGTAGTGGTGGCCCAGGATGGCCAGCCTGTTGCCGTACTTGGCGCGCAGGGTCTCGATGCGTTCGTTCAGTGAGCTCATGCTGCTGTCCTTATGCTCCCGGCCTCATGCTTTCGTCTTCACGCTTCTGATCTCATTCTGGCTGCATACCCGTCTTGCGGCGGTTATTCAAGCGGCTGAATGCGCATGCTCAAGTCCGCAGCCGGGGCCGAGTGGGTGATGCGGCCCACGGACACGAAGTCCGGGCCGACGGCCCCGATGGCGGCGATGTTCTCCAAGGTCACGTTGCCGCTGGCCTCGGTCTCGATGCCTTCCGGGATGCGGGCCAGGGACTCGCGCAGAAGCCCCAGGTCCATGTTGTCGAGCATGATGCGCGAGACGTTCGCGGCCACGGCCTCATCCACCTCAACCAGGGTCCGGCACTCCACCTCGATGGGCGGGCAATTGTCGGGGTAGGCCTGGCGCAGCTTGGCCACGGCCGGGGTGATGCCTCCGGCGCGGTCGATGTGGTTGTCCTTGACCATGAGCATCTCGGACAGGTTCAGGCGGTGGTTTTTGGCCCCGCCCACGAGCACGGCGTACTTTTCGGGATAGCGCAAGCCGGGCAGGGTCTTGCGCGTGTCCAGCAGGGTCGTGCGCGAGCCCTCAAGCGCGGCCACGTAGCGCGCGGTGAGGCTGGCGATGCCGCTTAGGTGTCCGAGGTAGTTCAGGATGACGCGTTCGGTGCGCAGGATGTGCGTTGCCGGGGCCTGGATGGCCGCCAGCATGGTGCCGGCGGACACGCGCTGGCCCTCGTCCACGTTCAGCATGTGCTGGAACTCGCAGCCCGCGAACTCCAGGATGAGCGGGATGAGCGGCAGGCCCGCCACGATGGTTTCCTCCTTGGCCATGATGTGCGCCACGGCCAGGTCGGAGTCCTCAAAGATGCCAAGGGATGTCAGATCTTTGCCGTCTTCGCTGAGTGCGATGCGGATGCCGGCCAGGAGGAACAGCCGGGCTTCGGTCTGGAAGAAAGTTTCGAACGTTGTATCAGGCAAGGATGCGGACATGCGCGCGTCTCCCTCTCATGGTGTGGTCGAGATTGGTAGGTGAGGATTGGCGCGGCGTCAAGAGCGGGCCGGTGAGGCCCTGCTGGGAGCTAGCGGACGAGGTTCCGCTCGATGTAGCCCTGGGGCTGGCCCGAGGGATTGGCGATCTCGTGCGGGCTGAGGCTGAGCTGGGTGCGCACCGAGGGCTTCAGGCCGCCATTCTGCTTGAGCTGCGGCAAGAGCGCCCGGGTGTTGCGGTTCACGGGCACGGTCCAGTGGTGCGCGGTCATGACCTGGCCGTTGTCCAGGGCCGTGATCCGGGCCGAGACGTAGACCACCTTGTCGGCGATGAGGTAGGTGCCGCTGAGCACGCACGGCCTGGCCGGGCTGATTTCGTCCTGCATGCGCTGGGCTTCGGCCTGGCGCGCCTCCGGCGTGGTGGGCATGGGGTCGTGTTCCACGGGCTTGGGCAGCACGGTGGGGGGGATCTTGGCCGGGCCGTCGGTCACCAGGAAGCTGCGCAGGGCCAGGCGCGCCGCCACCTGCTCGGACACCAGGCGGCCAAAGGGCGAGGGGTCGGCGGGGTCGATGCGGTTGGTGAAGCGGTCGTAGTAGATGGGCGACTTGCGGTTCATGGCGGGCATGAACAGGCCCATCATGTCGTCTGCGGCGTCGTAGCTGATGTCGATGAGCGGGGTGTTGTCCTCGGCAAAGAGCTCCGCCGTGGTGGGGCGTGTGCCCAGCACGTCGTCCTTGGCGTTCACAACGGTGCGCTTGATGCTGTTGTAGTAGGAGGTGGTGCTGCTGCCGCCGCAACCGGCGAGGAAAGCGCTGGCCAGGAAGGCCAGGGCCAGCAGGCAGGTTGTGCGGCGGCGGTTTGTTGTGCTCATGTCGTGTTCATCCGGGGAACTTTACGTTGGCGATGTTTTCCTGCGCATAGAGTGTATCGTACGTTTCCGGAAAATACTTTACGGCCACGTCAGCCTGCGGAGTCCAGGCCCGGCAGCGCCTGGGCCACGGCCTCCAGAAGCCTCGCCATGTCTGAGGCCGCGCGGCCCGCCATGTCAAGGACTTCCTGGTGGCTGGTCTCGGCCATGCAGTCGGGCAGGTTCTTGTTGGTCAGGCAGCTTATGCCCAGCACGCGCAGGCCCATGTGCGCCGCCGCAATGGCCTCGATTGCGGTGCTCATCCCTATGGCATCTGCGCCAAGGCGCCGATAAGCTCTTGTCTCGGCAGGAGTCTCAAGGTTTGGCCCGGCCACCTGGAGGTACACGCCGCGCTCCAGCACCAGGCCCAGGCGTCTGGCCTGATTGCTGGCCAGGGCGGCGAGTTCGCGGCACCAGACCCGGCTTAAGTCCGGGAAGCGCGGACCCCAGGCGTCGATGTTCGGGCCTGTGAGGGGCGTCTGGCCGGAGAAATTGATGTGGTCGGTGATGCACATGAGCGTCCCGGCCGAGAAGAGCGGGTTCAGCGCCCCGGCTGCGTTGGTGAGCAAGAGCGTGCGCACGCCGAGCTCGGAGAGCAGGCGCACGGGGAGGCAGGCCTCGGCGGCCGTAAAGCCCTCATAGAGGTGCACGCGTCCGCACAGGGCCATGACCGGGCTCCCGCCGAGCAGCCCGGCGCGCAGGAAGCCGCCGTGGCCCTCCACCGTGGACTGCGGCAGGCCGGGGATCTCGGCGTAGGGCAGGTCCTTGAAATCGGTGATGCGCTCGCGCACGGCTCCAAGTCCGGACCCGAGCACGAGGCCCAAGGTTCCTGCTTGAACATTGCATAGCTTTTCGCGTATGAAGCGTGCAGAGTGCCGAACAGTTTCGAGGTTGTTCACGGTTTTTTCCTTCATGGTGTTGCTGGCGCCCCTGGGGCGTTATACTCCAGGAGCGCCGGAAAGCACAAGCCAGGGTAGGCACAGCGTATGGATTTCCCTTCACTCTTAGGCATGTTGATCGGACTTGTGATGGTCTTCGGGTCCATCTTTGCGCATTCCTCCGGCAACATGGGAATGTACTGGGACCCCTTCGCCCTGATGATCGTTCTGGGCGGCTCCCTGGCCTCCATCATGGTGGCCTTCCCTTTCGAGGAGGTGCTCCAGTCGATCCGGGCCGCGTTCAAGGTCTTCGCCTCGCGCAAGGTCAAGGTGCGCGAGGTGGTGGGCACCATGGTCAAGATCGCCGAGATCAGCCGCCGCGAGGGCATCGTGGCCCTGGAGAACATCAAGACCGATAACGCCGTGCTCAAAAAGGCCTGCCAGCTCATCGCCGACAACGCCGACCCGCAGCTCATCCGCAGCACCCTGAGCATTGAGATCAACTCCATGAAGCGCCGCCACAAGGTGGCGCACGACGTGTTCAAGCGTCTGGGCGCCCTGACTCCGGCCTATGGTATGATGGGTACCTTGATCGGCCTGGTGCAGATGCTCTCCCAGCTCAGCAATCCAGACAGCATAGGCCCGGCCATGGCCATGGCCCTGCTGACCACCATGTATGGCTCGGTGTTCTCGACCATGATATTCCTGCCCATGGGCGCGAAGCTGCAGGCCAGAACCCTTCAGGAACAGCTCTCGCTGGAAGTCATTTTTGAGGGCGCGAAGTCCATTCTTGTCAACAACAACCCCACTCTGGTGTACGAGAAGCTTTCCTCTTACCTGCCGCCCAATGAGAGGAAGTAGGCCATGAGCGACGAATCCGACGACGAACTGATCCACGAGGAACCCGAAGAGCCGGAAAGCCTGGAATGGCTGTTCACCTTTGCGGACATGATCATGCTCATGTTCGCCACCTTTGTTTTGCTCTATGCCATGTCCTCACCGGACAAAGGCAAGATCGACGCCGCCTTGCAATCCGTGGCCGCCGCCCTGGGCGGCAAGGAGAGCAAGCTGGCCACGAGCACCATCAGCAAGGAAGATGCCGGGGTCATCCTGGATCAGGTGATGCTGAACCGGCAGATTCAGATAGCCCAGCAGAAGGTCTTCTCTGATGTGAAGTTGTTGCAGACCAAGAAGGGGCTTGAGGGGCTCGTGGGCGCGAACTTCGAGGACGGCGTCATCACCCTGCGCGCGCCCGGTGATGTTCTTTTCGCCCGGGGCGATGTGGCCTTGACCGAGAAGGGCCGCGCGATCATGCTGGAAATGAAGGATTTCATGATCCAGCACGCGGACCAGACCATCAACATCCGGGGCTACACAGACGACCAGCCGCCCCCGGCGGGTTCGCGCTTCAGGGACAACTGGGAGGTCTCTTCCATGCGTGCGGTGAACGTTTTGCGCCTCTTGATGTCCATGGGCATCGAGCCCAAGCGGCTCACCTCCACGGGCCTGGCGGACTTGAATCCGCTGTTCCCCAACACCAGCGAGGAATACCGGGCCCAGAACCGCAGGGTTGAATTTGTGCTGGAAAAACGAGTCTCCGGCAAGTAAGGTGTCCCCGACGCGTCCCAGGAGACCGCCCGCATGGGGGCTGGCTTCCGGAGCAATGTTAAAAATCATGCGAGGTGCTGCATGGATTTCGAAATACAGATAAGCGAGGAAGACAAGCTCCGCCAGGCCTATCGCACACGCGTGCCGGGGCTGGACATCCGCATCAACACCAAGAAAGGCCCGCTGGACTTCCCCGTGAGCGACATCAGCGCCTCGGGCTTCGCCTTTGAAGACAGTCCGCGCGGCTACAGCTCCGGCCTGGAGTTCACCTTTGATCTCCTGCTGAGCAAGAAGCTTTTTCTGGGTGAGCTGAAGGCCAAGGTCATGCGCGTGCTGGACCGGGGCATCATCGGCTGCAACTTCCTGGAAATGGACCGCCGCCAGGAGATCAAGCTGGACAAGCTCGTGCTGGAGGTCCAGAAACGCCTCATCGAACTGCGCAAGGCCAAGCGCGAGGCCGAGTAGCCTCAGGTCCCGGAGACCGGGAATGGCCAGACACACTCTGCTCATAGCCAACCGTGGCGAGATCGCCATGCGCATCGTGCGCGCCTGCGCCAGGCTCGGGCACGACTTCGCCTGCGTCTACACCGCCGCCGACGCCCATTCCGGGCATGTGCGCCTGGCGCGGGAGCTCGGCGGGCCGGAGCGGCTCTTTCGCATCAGCTCCTACCAGGACCCGAGCGAGATCCTGGCCGTGGCCGATGCGGCCGGGGCCACCGCCGTGCATCCCGGCTACGGCTTCTTCGCCGAGGACTTCCGCTTCGCCCGGCGCGTGGTGGAGCGCCAGCGTCCGCTCATCTTCATCGGCCCCTCCTGGACCCTGGTGCGCGACCTGGGCGACAAGATCAACACCAAGCGCATCGCGCGCGCCCACTTGGTTCCCACCATCCCCGGCTCGGACAGGCCCATCTACGACGAGATGGAGGCCGTGGAGC
>CAZXZF010000023.1:0-20177 GCA_964645095.1 uncultured Desulfocurvus sp.
TGTTCACCAACACCCGGCTCATCGCCAACAAGAAGGCCTGGGAAGACCCGTTCAAGCGCGCCAAGATCCAGAAGATGGACCTGCTGCTGCAGGGCGCGCTCAAGGCCGAACGCATGGTGGGCCTGAAGATGAACATGCCCAAGGCCAAGATGGATGTGGCCATGACCCTTCTGCCCAGCCTGACCTCGCCCACGGTGTCCGGGCTGTCCAACCCGGAGTGGCTGTCGGTGGAGATCGTGGTGGACGAGTCCGTCGTGCGCGAACTCATCCCGCAGCTCAAAGAGCTCGGGGCCGAGGGCATCATCGAGTACCCGCTGAACAAGGTCATCTAGGACGAGTCCGGGGCGCTCCACCGCATCTGGCGGGGCGCCCCGTTTTTTCTTCCGGCCTGATCCATAATCCTGCTGCACCCGGGAGGCGCGATGTTCACAAAGGCTGGCCTGCTCATCGCCGTGGCCCTGGTGCTCCTGGGCTACCGCTGGGGCAAGAAGAAGGCCCAGGCGCGGACGAGCCCTCCGCCCGCGCAGGCCGCTCCGGTGCAGAACGCCAGCGCAGGGGCCGACGCGCCAAGGAAGGAATGGATCTCGGTCAAGGCCCTGCTCGTCATCGTGGCCGTGCTGCTGCTCATCGCCATCCTGTCCAGCCTGGGCGGCAAGGTCGGCTAGCTGCCGGTGTAGCCAAACCTCCTGGCGTTGGTCACGCAATCGCCTTTGTTCTTATATCCTTCTGACCCACCGACAATCCGTCCGTTCGTTGCCGTTCTACGCCAACGCCATTCACCCGCAGCATCCGGGTAAAAATCCCACTTGTCACTAGCCTCATCCCGTTTGGCATTGGCCTCACAGTCTGCCTTGTTTTCATAGCCCTGCGTCGAGTCACCAACGCTCTTTCCATTCGGCGCTATCCTGCGCCAACGCCATTTGCCGCGAGCATCCTTGTAGAACTCCCACTTGTCCATGCAACCTCCTCAGTACTGATACGACTGCCATAGTCAAACCCTGTGCCCAGGGCCCCTGCCGTCCAGGTTTCCGCCGCCCGGCCCCTTGACCGGCTCGACCAAACGGAATCGCCTTTGCGGAATAATATGTACCACAAGACAACCGTCAAGGAACAAAGTACCGTTTTTTCTATTTTCCCGGAACACGCAAAAAAAGGCGCGCCCAAAAGGACGCGCCCTGACACAGACGACCTAACAACCTGGCCTACCTCTTGAAGCAGTGTTTGCACTCCCTGCAGTTCTTCTTCAGGCGCTTCAGCACATTCTCATAATCGCTGGCCGAACCCACCGGAAAGACCTTGTGCTCCCCGTCGCCCATGCGGTCCAGGTTGCAGCTCTCGCTGAGCTTTGAGGCCAGGTGGATCTCCTTGTTGTCGAGATTGACAATGAAGATGTCTTCTTCGTGACTGTTGACAAACACATGCGCCTCACTTTCTGCTCGTGTTTCGCCGCGCAACAGGGCGCGGCCCATTCTCGTCCCGGCCAAGGGATGCTCTTGCCCTGGCCGGATATTCCTCGGCCCAGGCGCGGCGGCCCGGCCTGTCCGGGCGCTGCCGCCGGGCGCAATGCCCTGGCACAGGGGCGTGCACACGGCCCTGTACAATAAAAATTACGGGCAGGGGAAGTGCGCAGGGCCTTCTTCAGGCCCCGGCGCCGATCCAGATGAGCGCCATCTGGCGTCCGGTGACGCGGGCGGCGCGGAAGGAGAAAAAATCCCTGGGATTTGACTGCGTGCACTGGTCCAGGCCGAAAATGCGCTCCGGCCTCAGGCCCGCGCGCGTAAGCTGCTGGCGGGTGAGCCGCCAGAGGTCCACGGTCTGCGCGGAGGCGTCAAAGAACTCCCGGAAGCCCGCGCCGAACTCGGCCGCGAAGTTGGTGAACTGCGCCTGCTGCGGACCCAGGCTCGGGCCGCGCACGGCAAAAATCCCGGCCGGGTCGCAGCCGTAGTGCGCGCAGAGGCTCGCCACCGCGCTGCCAGGAAGATTCAGCACATTGCCGCGCCAGCCCACGTGCAGGGCCGCCACAAAGCGCCCGGACTCGTGCGCCAGCAGCACCGGCTGGCAGTCTGCGGTCTTGATGCACAGGCCCAGGCCAGGGGCGCTGGTGGCCAGGGCGTCGCCCTCGAGCACGGAGGCTGCTTCCGGCGGGGTCGGGGCGGGCTCGATGTGCAGGGTGTCGCCGTGGACCTGCCGGCACTCGCACCAGCGCGCAAGGCCCAGGCCAGCGGCCAGTTGGCGGCGGTTCCCGGCCACGGCTGCGGCCTCGTCGCCCACGTCGAAGGACAGATTGGCCCCGTCAAAGGGCGCCTGGCTGTGTCCGCCCCGGCGGGTGGTGAACACGCACGAGATGTTGGCCAAGCCGGGGGCCAAGCCGGGAAAACGAAAAGGGATCAGCCCCAGGGAGGTCGGCCTGGAAGGGGTCGGGCCTAGCGGAACCATTTGAGCTCGCGCTCGGTGCAGATCCCCTGAACCGGCGCATCCCACGCGTTCATGGGGAAGGACTCGATGCGCTGGAACTCGTAGCACAGGCCGAGCGTCACGGTGTCGTCCATCTCGGGCCGGGCCATGAGCCGGTCGTAGTAGCCGCCGCCAAAGCCCAGGCGGTAGCCGCGCGCGTCAAAGGCCACGGCAGGAACCAGCACCAGATCGGGCACAAAGGGCTCGCCGGAGTCCTCGCGGGTCAGGCAGCAGGGCGCGGGCTCCATGATGTTGAAGGAGCCCTCGGTGAGGTCATCCTCGCTGGTGCAGGCGCAGATGTCCATGAACCCCGGCTGTTCCGGGCGGCAGCGCGGCAGGAGCGCCATGGCCCCGCGCTCCCAGAGTTCGGCCAAAAGCGCACGGGTGTCGATCTCGTTCTTGATGGGCCAGTACAAAAGGACGCTGTAGGCGTTCTTCCATTCGGACAGGGCGCGCACGCGCTCGGTCACGGCCATGCTGGCCTGCTTGACGTCTTCCGGGGAGAGGGCCATGCGCCGCTCCACCATCATCTTGCGAATCCTGTCTTTTTCCTGGCTGGCCTCGTTCATCCGCACCCCCTGAACCTGACAAAATCAAGCGCCCCCATTGCCTTTGCGCCCGGAGTATGTGTATGCTATGAATGGCCCCATTGGAAGCGAAAAATATCCGCCTTTTTGGGTCGGGCTCGCACCACTGACCCGAGCCACGCCCGCAACGATGAAATGCCTCGCCAGGCGGCGAGCCGCGCCAGGAGACAACCATGTACTGGATCGCTGTGGGCGATGTGCATGAGAGCGCCGGGGTGCTGGAGTCCATCCCCGGCATCCATGAGGCCAAGGGCCTGATCCTCAGCGGCGATTTGACCAACCGGGGCCGCGAGGCCAAGGCCCAGCGCGTGCTGGACCAGGCCCTGTGCGCCAACCCCACCGTGCTGGCCCAGATGGGCAACATGGACCACCCCGAGGTGGGCGAGCTGCTCTCCCGGCGCGGGGAGAACATCCACCGCCAGGCGCGGCTGCTCGCCCCCGGCCTGGTGCTCATGGGCGTGGGCTGGTCCACCCCCACCCCCTTTGGCACCCCGTCCGAAATCCCCGAGGCCGAGCTGGTCCGCTGGCTCGACGAGACGCACCGGCTGGCGCAAGGGCTTGCCGCCAGGGACGGAGACGCCGGGGGCTTTCACCTGGTGGCCGTCATCCACACCCCGCCGCTGAACACCGCCCTTGACCGCACCATGAGCGGCGCCCACGTGGGCAGCGCAGGCGTGCGCGCCTTCATTGAAAAGGCCCAGCCCGAGGTCGTCATCTGCGGACACATCCACGAGGCCGTGGGCGAGGAGCGCCTGGGCGCAAGCCACGTGCTGAACCCCGGCCTGCTGGCCGAGGGCGGGTACGTGCGCCTGGGCCTGACGGGCGGCCAGCTGCGCGCCAGCCTGGAGCGGGTCTAGCCGGTGGCCGGACAGCTCTTTTGCCTGTTCGTGGGCAAGTGCCGCGAGACGTCCCTGCGCGAGGCCGCAGACCTCTACGCGCTCAAGCTCTCGCGCCTGGCCCGCTGCGAGATTGCGCTCATCAAGGACGCGGCCCCGGCCCTGCCCGCGCCGGAAAAATGCCTGCGCGAGGGCCGCGACATCCTCTCCCGGCTGGACCCCCGGCACCTGCCCATCGCCCTGGACGAGCGCGGCGACAACTGGTCCAGCCGCGAGCTGGCGGCAAGGCTCAAGGCCTGGGAGGACGCGGCGCGCACGCCCTGCTTCATCGTGGGCGGGGCGTTCGGCCTGTCCGAGGAGGTGCGCGAACGCGCCCGGGCACACGGCGCGCTGTTTTCGCTGGGGCGCATCACCCTGCCGCACGAGCTGGCGCGCGTGGTGCTCCTGGAGCAGCTCTACCGGGCGGCCAGCATCAACAAGGGCCTGCCCTACCACCATGATTGACGCAGCCGGGACAGTTGACGAAAACCGGCGCGACCGGCAATAAGCGCAGGGCTGCGCAAGCCGCAGGCCCACCACTCGCACCACGGGAGACCAGCACCATGCTCGACCAAGCCTACCTGGACAAGCTCGCCGAATACTTCGCCTCCGGCGACCTGGAATTCGATTTTGAACACGGCGACGAGACGCGCCGCCAGATGATTCTGGGGTGTCTGGAAAAGCTCATGGACCTGGCCGATCAGGCCGACGAATTGGCCACCAGGCTCATCTTCAAGGGCGGGATGCTTCAGGCCATGGCCGGGATCAGGGACCAGAAGTAACGCGTTTTGCCGCTGGCCGGGTAGTCCTGGCTGGTCTCGACCACGAACCCGGCCTCGGCCAGGGCCTGCGCGGACGGCGGCGGCTCATTGGCCAGCACCACCAGTCTTCCACCAGGCGCCAGCAGCTCCGCGGCCAGGGGCAGGAGCTTGGGCCAGGGCATGAAGGCCCGGCTCACTGTCAGGTCCGCGCGGGCCTTCAGGCCCAGGCGCGCCAACTCCACCTGCACGGCCTCGGCCCGGCCATGGAACACGCGCACGTTCGCCAAGGCCCCGGCCTGTTGCAGCTCGGCCACGGCCTGGCGCAGGAACACCGCGCGCTTCTCGCGCAGCTCCACCAGAACGTAGTCCCCCGCACCCCAGAGCACCCTGAGCGGAATGCCCGGCAGGCCCGCGCCCGCGCCCAGGTCGAGGGTCAGCGGGTGCTCCGGCAGGGCCAGCCCGGCCAGAAATTCCGCCAGGTGCAGGCTGTCGGCGGTGAGGTCGCGGAAGACCTCGGGCCAGGTGGCCCGGCCCACCAGGTTCATGGCCCGGTTCCACTTGAGCAAGAGCGTCAGGTATTGCGAAAGCAGGTTCGCCTGGGCCTTGGTCAGGTCGAACCCGGCGCGCCGGGCCTCGGACGCGACCTCGCCAGGGGCAGGGGCGTAGGGCTTGGGCGGTTGCTTGGGCGGTTGGGGCATGGGCTGTGTCTACGCTGGAGTGCGGGCCGGGGCAAGGGCTGGAGTGCGGGCCGGGGCAAGGGCTGGACTTCCCGCCCGGTCTTACGCCCTGCTTCCCGCCCTACTTCGCAGACGTGGCCAGCTTCCCGGCCAGCTCCTGGATGTCCTCCAGGTACTCGCGGTGCATGTCCAGGTAGAAGGACAGGGCACGGCCGAAGTTGCGGCCCACCAGCCCGTCCAGGAAGACCTGGCTGATCTCGCGCTCGCGCAGCAGCACATATTGCGAGAGCAGGAACACCCGGCGCTCCTCCGGCCCCATGTCGCGCAGGTAGCCTGCCATGACGCTCCGGGCGCGCGGCTGGTACATCCAGAAGTACAGCAGGTCCAGCGCGTTGACGATGATGATGCTCTCCAGGCCCTTGTGCTCGTAGCTCATGGTCTGCATGAACTGCTTGGGCGATTCGAGCAGCGCAAGGGCGTCCTCCTGGGGGAAGAGCAGCTCCAGCTGCTGGAAGCTGTCGAAGAGCTGGTTCAGCTTGCCCTGGTAGTCCCAGGCGCGCATGCGGATGAACAGGTCGCGGTCGGCCAGGCCCTCGATGATGCCGGCCACGCAGTCCGAGGCCAGCTTGGAGATCACCGCTACCCACGGCCCCACCGCAGCAGCCGCGTCCGGGTGCCCTGTGGCGGCCACAAGGAGCACGACGGCTTCGCTGTAGAGCAGCGCCAGGGGGATGGACAGCACCGAGCGGAACAGGTTGCCCACGGCCGCCGTCATGGGCAGGCCGCGCAGCACGTTGTGGCTGAAGATGTACAGCCCGTTGGCCACGGCCATGATCGAGTACAGCTCCAGCGGATTGGTGACCAGGGTGATGCCCAGGGACTTGTCCAAGAGCTGCGTCTTCACCAGGTAGTCCAGAAGCGGCACGGAGAAGCCCGTGTACAGAAGCGAATCCGCCAGCCGCCCCCAGCTCACCAGCCCGTTCCATTGCAGCAGGGACGAGCGGTGCACCCCGCCAGCGCCCAGCACCATCTGGATGACGTTGCGCACGCCGGTGATGCCGAACCAGATGAACGCCCCGAACCAGGCCAGCACCCACCAGTCCTTGGTCAGGGCGAAGGTCAGCGCCGCCGGGAGGAACCCGGCCAGCACCTTGAGCAGGCACTTGAGGTGCGAATTGAGGTAGCGCAGGTGCGGCAGGCGCGGGGACCTGGCCTGCTTGGGCTCATGCTCCTCCAGGCCCGCGTCGTGGCCGAGCTCGCGCTGCACGCCGCCCATGAGCGACACGTTGCCGGGCCTGCCCGGGGTCAGGTGGTAGTTCTCGGCCAGCCACTCCACGCTTTTGTGCCGCGTGAACACGCGCAGGGGCGGAAACACCGCCGCCAGGCCGTGCAGCAGGTCGAAGCGCGGCTCGCACTCGTCCTCGGGCAGGGAGGTGATGCGCCTGCGGGCGCTGACGCTGATGTCCAGGCGCTTCTGCTCCGCTCCGGGGGTGCGGGCCAGGGCGCGGCGCGCGCGCGCGGGCAGGGTGTCGACCACGACCATGCCCATGCCGTAGAGGCGGCTGGACTGGCCCGTGGAGTCGGTGCCGATGCAGGAGGCCAGCGGCGTCTTGAGGTAGTACGAGCGCAAGGAGGAGATGTCGTAGAGGATCTCCTGGAGCTTTTCGCGCCGGGTGCGGGAGCCAACGCTCTTGATGATGTCGCGGATGAGCTTCTTGAGCTTGATGACGTTGGCGGTGTTGAGCGCCTCCTGCAGGGCGTGGATGCGCTCGGGATCGATCTCGCGCCCCAGGGCGCGGTCCTTCATGTTCACGATCTCCAGGTGCGTGACCATGCCCTGGCAGTCGTAGAGGATCTCCAGCACGTCCTCCGCACGCAGGGCCCCCAGGCTGAGCGTGATGCGCCCCAGGGCGTGGATGCCCATCAGCCGGGCCGCAAGCTCCTGCGGGGCGAGCTTGAGCAGGTCCGGCACGTCGGGGCCGTCCGTGGGCACGCCCGGATCGGCCAGGGTCGGATTCTTGGCGGGCTTGAGGAAGCGCTCGATGGTCTCGTCGGTGTCCAGGTCGCGCAGGCGCTTGAGCTGCAGACGGATCTCCTCGCGCTCGGGGCCGGTGGCGGTCTTGAGCTCGTGGCGCAGGAAGGCGGCCTGTTTCTGCATGATCGGCAGCAGGCGGTCGTGGATGAACTTTCCCAGGTGCTCAAGGGAGGCCTGGCCCGCGCCCACGAAGCGCCGGAACTCGGCCTCGGACAGGGGGGGCAGCTCCAGGCCAAGCTCGTGCGCCAGCACCAGCCTGTGCGCGGCGTTGAACTGGCCAAAGGCCTCCTGCACATAGCGCTGGTGGTACAGCGAAACCAGGCGCGACTCCTCGAAAAAGCGCAGCACCTCTGGCTGGTCCAGGAAATCAAGGAATTCCGATGGACTGGCAAAGCCCTCCGGCACCCAGATGAGCTTCAGGTAGCGGCCCCGGAAGCGCGGCGAGAACTCGATGCCGATGCGCACCTTCACGTTCATGACGCGCGCGGCCTCGAGCAGCTCGGTGGCGACCTCCGGGGGAACGTGGTTGTAGTAGATCACGGTGAGCCGCCGGATGCCCTTGATCCAGGCGTCCATGACCAGGTGCGTGGAGGACTTGCGGCCCTTGGTGTTGGCGTCGTGCACGTGGTCGTCAAAGGTGATCTGGCTCAAGTCCTCGGGCATCTCCAGCAGGTGGAAGCGCTCCAGGTGGCGGCGGACGACCCTGGGCTTGCCCGAGCAGGCCTCCCGGAAATCGTGGGCCATGGTCAGCTGGGCCTGGGGATCGCCGTGGGCGCGCACCATCTCCTTCATCAGCTGCACGAGCACGCGGGCGGTATTGTAGCGCAGGCCGCCCTGGGCCGTGGACAGCACCTCGCCGTGCAGGCCGCGCAGGGCCGAGAGCCGGTCGTCGGCCTTGCCGGTCTCAAGGGAGCCGAGCAGGTGGACCACGGCGTAGGCGATGCGCAGGCCGCGCGTGGCGGCCATCTCCTTGATGCCGTGGGGGTGCATGTAGGGGGCCAGGAGCTTCTTGTGGGCGGGCGCGTCCTCGCGGTTCACCACGTCGCAGACGATGCGCAAAAGATCGTAGTCCTTCTGGTCGAAGAACGCCCGCGAGGGACGGATGGCCTCGAAGGCCTCCGCCGTCTGGCCGCAATAGGAGCCGCTGCCTTCCATGATCCCCCTGTGGCCTGCCCAGGGCGCAACACCCCGGCAGAACGTGACTGTTTTCACAATCGGCAGGAGCGGGCAAAAAGTCAAGGCCCGTGCGCATTTTCCGCCCCAGCGCGGCCCGGAATCCGGAAATATGGGGGAGCCGGGCCGCTGCCTTCCCTTTGCCAAAACCTGTCAACCGGGAATTTTTGTCTTTTTACCGGCCAAAAATGGGGGATTTTTGTCCGGCCCGGATTTCCGGGTGTATGCTCGCGGGAAACAAGGAGGACTCCCCATGCGTGAACAGACGGACAAGCAGTTGGCAGACCTGCACCTGGCCTATGCCCGGGCCTTTGAAGGCGAAGCCGGGCGGCTGGTCCTGGCGGACCTCTCCCGGCAGGGCTTCCTGCACGAGACGAGCTTCAGCCCGGACCCGCAACGCGCTGCCTTCAACGAGGGCCGCCGCAGCCTGGCGCTGCACATCGGCAGGATGATCGGGGGGCCGGAGCCACGGCGCCAGGCAGAGCCGAACGGCCCAAGCGATCCGAGCGGCCCGGGCGCCAACGGATTGGGCCGGCGGTGATGTCGCCCGAAGGACGACATGGGCAACGGACAACACGGGCAAAGGGCAAGGCCAGACCGGGCATGAACGTTGGCAAGGGAGCATGAGCGCTGAGGCGCCCCCTGCCAGCCATGGCCTGGCCGAGGGCAAAAGAAGAGGGGGCCTCGCGGCCCCCTCTTCGAATGGACAGATACCTTGAGCCTTAGGGCTTCTTGGCTTCGGCCGGCTTGGCGGCGTCGGCGGCGGGAGCGGCCGGGGCGGCGGCTTCAGGGGCCTTCACTTCAGCAGGAGCGGCAGGAGCGGCAGCAGCGGGAGCGGCGGCGGGGGCTTCGGCCTTCTTCTCTTCGGCTTTCTTCTCGCCACAAGCGGAAACACCAAGGGCCAGGGACGCAACGATCATGACGGCGAACAGCTTCTTCATGGGAACCTTCCTCTCTCTTAAGTGGTGGTGATGAAACACGGACACGAAATTCCTGCACCTCCGACAAAAGTCCCACCCGGGACCCGTTCCCCCGACCGTTCGCCCCAAGGCTGGCGGTCCGTGGGAGCCGGAGGAGGCTTCGGCCCTGACGCACGCTCACGGCAGTGCCGCGACCGCACGAGGGTCCGTACCCTCACGCGCAGTCATTATACCCCTTGCCCATGGTTGGCAACAGAAAAGTCAGACATTATTTTCAGACGACGAAACGTTCCGGGGCCCTGGCCAGCCTGAGTAAAACCGTAAAATAATTTGGCAACGGAGAACGATCATGACCATCATCGCGGAAACAAACGCACATCCTTCGCTGTCGGGCCTGCAAGAACCCTGGCGGATGCGCTTCTACACCCTCTCCGACGACACCGGCCAATACGCCGCTGCCGCCTTGGCCGAGCACCCGGACGCGCTGGAGCTGCACCTCACGGTGCTGCGTTTCGGTCCGGCCACGGTGCGCGCCCTGCGCGCCGACATGGAGGAGCTGAAGCGCATGGCCAGGCGGCTTGGCAAAACGCGCATCGTGGGCCTGCGCGTGGAGCCAGGGCCAGAGGCCGACCCGCGCTGGCCCAAATTCACGCGCCTGTTCGGCTTCACCGGCCAGCGGGTGCTCCAGGCGGCGGAACTCCGCCTGAGCTGAAACCCTGTCAAGGGGGAATTTTTGTCTTTTTACCGGCCAAACATAGGGTATTTTTGTCCGGCGGCAAAACCAGGGGTATACTGGGCCGAGCGCCCGGCCCGGCACAGGGCCGCGTCCGGGCCTGCCAGCCGCCCGGCATCCACCCTTTGACCAAGGAGACCATCATGCCCGATGCCCCCACCCAAGCCCAGAGACGCGCCCAGGCCCAGAGCCCTGCCCCCGGCGACTGGCGCTCAGCCCTGTCCGGGGAGATCACCGCGCCCGGCCGCGACGAGTCCGGCCAAGAGGTGCAGCTGCCCCTGCGCCAGCACCCGGTCCTGGCCAAGTACGCCTCGGCCGAGGAGGCCCTGAAGGCCCTGGTGCACGCCCAGCGCTTGCTGGGCCGCAAAACCGAGCCGGAAGGCTCGCTCCTGTCCCAGGGGTTGCCCCGGGATTCGGCCATGGACGGCCGCCCGGAGTCGCCGGAAGCCTACCAGCTGCCCGAGGTCGAGCTGCCCGAGGACTTCCGCGTGGACGAGGCCCTGCGCGGAGCGTTCCTGGCCAAGGCCCATGAGCTGGGCCTGTCCGACGCCCAGGCCGGCGGCCTGTACGCCTGGTTCCTGCCGCTGAACGTCGAGGGGCTGCGCGCCCATGCGGAGAAGGCCGTGACCGAGCGCACAAAGCGCCGTGAGCGCGAGCTGTCCGGCCTGCGCCAGGCCCACGGCGGCGATGCCCTCTCCGTGCTGGAGTCGGCGCGCAAGGCGGTCCTGGCCCTGGGCGGGGCGACGCTCATGCAGGCCCTGGAGCAGAGCGGCGCGGCCGACAACGCCTGCGTGCTCCAGGCCTTTGCGCGCATGGCCCCGCTGGTGAGCGAGAGCTCGCTGCGCGGCAAGAACGCCGGGGCCGCAGCCAGCCTGACCCCGCAGCGCCTGCGCGAGATGATGCGCGACCCGCGCTACTTCGACCCCTCGCGCCGTGACGCCGAATTTGTGCGTCAGGTGCAGCAGGGCTTCGAAGCCCTGTACCCCGGCGAGCAGGCCCCGGCCCTGCGCGCCTCGTAAGCCCGCAAACCGGCAAACGCCAACGGCCCGGTCAGGTTCTGCCTGGCCGGGCCGCCTTGCGTGCTGGTAAACGAAAGTAGTAACGCTTTTAGCTCTTGCGCCGCGAAACCTTCGCCTTTGGAGCAGACGGCAGAGGCCTTTCCGGAGCCTGTGCTGGCACCGCTGGCAGATCTGGCACAAAAGAGGTTGTGGGCAGCCAGATGGAAGGAAACGGACCACGGCTTGTCAACTGGAAGAGAAACTCGCGAGCGGCACCATATAGGATGTTTGCGCCCAAGACACGCGCAATTCCACCCTGTTTCTCGGCAGGAATTTGTTCGTCGAGGCGAAAGTACCCGCTTACCAGAAGGTCCAACTCATACGGATTGGTCTTGCCCTTCAAGTCCCTGGTGCGAATTCGCAGATCAACCTTGTAACACAGTTGATCATCCTCTGACTGATACGCCTGCGGCTCCACATCAAATTCGTACCCGACTTGCTCCGGCTTTACTTGGTCGATAGGAATCCCTTGCCGGGTTACCAGCTTGATCTCTGGATAATAGTAGTACTCCATTTGCAACGGAGGCTTCTTCATCCCGTCGAGCTTCATTTTGAGTTTCCTTGTTCTTGCTAGGCAGCGGAGGCTTCGACCGTGTCCGCAGCACTGTTCAGGGGCAAATAGGCCCCCTGAGGAACCCTTCTGTCTTCCATGACTGCTCGAGAGAAGGACTTCTCCACCGAGCAGACTCGACCTTGGTAACGCCTCCAACAGTTGTCATCCCAACACGTGGAGGCGTCAGCCTGAACGATGCGGGTGATGGGCTTGGCCCCCAGAGCGTGCAAAATCGTGGAGAAGGTTCTGAACGTCATGTTGACGTCGCCGCGCAGAACCTTGGTCACAAACGCACGGGAACGCCCAAGGCGCCTAGCCAACTCGGCCTTGCTCACGCCATGCCGCTCCATGTGCTCGAAGATGTGGTCGGAGACAATCTCCGCATATTCAAAATAAGCCCAGTCAGCGGAACTCAGCTCGGCGCTGACGGCCTCCAATTCCTCGCAATACAAGGCGCTGTGTTCATGCGTCATGATCGCACCTTCCCTCTTGTCTTTACGTTTTCTTCACAGCTGCGGATTGCTCTTCTTCGTACTGGTCAACAAGCCGCAGTGCTTTTTCAATATCCGCAGGGTCCAATTTGTTTTTTTTCTTCCGGACACAGAGGACAATCACAAAGTCCTTGCGGCCATTGGCGTAAATACCAATCAAGCGAAGCTGGCTACTCGCCTTTACCTCATAAAGCCCGTTCCCTAGAGGTTTGTACTTTTCCGGGTTGAGCGCGAACTCCCCACGCTCAAGCCAGTACAGCCTCATAATGACCGCAATCTTCTTGAGTTCGGCCAGTGTGGGCGTAGGACAGTCGCACAGGGATTTGGGTCGTTTGCCCGTTGGCGTCCAATAGACAACCCTCCGTTCCGTGTTATTCGGATCCTGAGCAACTACAGATGAGATCGGCATATGTTAACCTTAAAGTTAACTGGACGGGCCTTGATGTCAAGAACAACCTGCACCTGTCAAGTGAAAATCTGTCGGCTCGAGAATACAGCCCCCATTTTTCACACAGCCCTTTGCCGCCGTTTCATCCCCCTAAAAGAAAATGCACGTTCCGTTCCAGAGACTCTTGCCAAGGCAAGAAATACCAGCTAGCAAATAGGCATAGCAAACAATCGCACAGCCGGTCGTTTATGTAAAGATCAATCCAAGACAGCAATTACTTCCTTTCACGCCTCCCTGAGTTTCCGGGCCAGCCTTTCGGCCCGCGCGCCCACCTGCCCCGCCCATTTCGAGCGCAGCAGCTCCAAGGCCGCATCGGCGTAGCGCCCGGCCTGCACCTGCGCCAGGGTCTGCTTGAAGGCCAGCAGCCCGGCCAGGCCCAGGTTGAAGCACAGGTTCACCAGCACCTCCTGCACGGCCTCCGGGGCCTGCATGACCCAGGGCAGCGACGTCACCAGCTGGCCCCAGAAGGACTTGATGTCGTTGTCCAGCAGCAGCAGCGCCTCAGCCTCGGTGAGGCCCCGGTCGTCCAGGTTGCGGCCCACGCCGATGGTCAGCCGCCCGGCGGTGCAGCGGTAGGGCTTGAGCCGCAGGCCTTCGTCCTGGATGAGTTCCTGGGCCAGGCGGTGCGTGTTCATCGGCCCGCCCCCCGGCCCAGGCCCCCGCCCGTTTTCTCGCCCCCCATCTTTTCGCCCCCCATCTTCTCAATGGTCCTGAGCGAGCCCATGCCGAGCATGCCGAACATCAGCTGCCAGAGCATGTCGTCCAGGGCAGGGGGCGGCGGCGCGGCAGGCCACCAGACGCCCGCGGCCCAGGCCCACAGGGGCCGGGCCAGGTACTGGAAGCACAGGGCGGCCGCGCAGACCCAGCCGATGGCCGGCCGCCAGCCGGCCACGAAGAGCGACGGGCTGGCGGCCTCGGCCTTGTTGATCTCGCGCTGGTCGGCCTCGGCCCTGGCCGCGATGTCCAGAAGCGCGCGCTGGTAGTCCTCGGCGGCCTTGGCCCGCGCGCCCGGATCCGGGATCAGGTCGAGCAGCTTCTGGGCCGCAGCGCCCAGGAGCGGGATGAAGTCGAGCAGCATGTGTTCCTCCTGTTTCTGCGCCATCTTTTTCAGGGCCATCTATTTCAGTACGGCGCGCAGCACGAACGGGCCGACGAGCTGCAGCACCAGCCCCGCGCCCAGGCCCACGTAGACGTGGAAGCGCAGGCGGTTCACCGCGCTCCACAGGTCCGCGCGCTCGGCCAGATGCTCCTCGCGCTCTTTCGCGTGGGCCTCACGATGCTGGTCCGCGCCGCGCTCCAGGGTCCCCAGGCGCTCGGCCTGGCGGGCGCAGAGCTCGCGCCGGGCCACCTGGGACTCGGCGATGCGCTCAAGGGTCTCGCCGTTGGCGCGCGACTGCACGGCCACGGCCTCGATGCCCACGCGCATCTGGTCTTTTAAGGCCAGGAGCGCGTCGCGGATCTGCTCCATGAACTGGTCGTGGAAGGCGCAGGGCTGGTGCATCCTCGCCTCCTACACGGCGGGCTTGAGCCGCGCCCGCTCCGCAACCGAGGCCGTAAACGAGGCCACGGCGTCCCAGCTGGCGGGCAGGCGCAGGGCCTCCTGGTGCGCGGGCACCGTCACCAGCGCCATGCCCAGGAATTCGCCGTCCGTCCCGAACTGGGGGCGGTCCTCGGAGTAGGCGGGCACGTCCACGATGGCCGAGGGGAAGGCCGAGAGCGAAAGACCACCCAGGGCTGCGTATTCCTCGCGCTGGGTGCCGCTGGTCCAGTCCACGCAGCCGCAGCCTTCCGGCAGCGTTGCCAGCAGTTCGCGGGACAATTCCACTTCGGGATGATGCAAGAGAATCATGGTGTGCTCCTCCTTTAGGTGACCGTGAAGGTGTTGACCGAGCCAGCCCCGCCAGCCCCGCCGTTGGCATAGCCCCCAGTTGCAGCGGCACCGCCGGAAGCCCGGACAGTCCCGGCGTTGGCATAGCCCCCAGCGAGCGTGACGACGACCACGCACCCCCCTCCGGCAGACCCGCCCGCGCCCATATTGCAGGCGCCGCCCTTGGCTCCATCCGAGGAAATAACGCAGCCAGCAGCGTTGCTGAGTGCCGGAGCGAACAGCATGAGCAAGCCCCCGCCAGGGCCAACGCCTGGATTGCCCCCAGGTGTGGCAGCGCCCACAGGGTCGCCTGCGCCACCGGAGCCAGCGTAGGAGGGATTCCCTGTGTACTTGCCGTCTCCACCGGGGCCGCCGTAGGGGCCAGCAGAGTTGCCCGTGCCAGAACCACTTGTGTCATATGTTCCTCCACCACCAGCACCACCGCAGCAGGGGCCGCCCTTGCCGCCTCGCCCCGGAACACATCCGGTGCTTTGCACCCCGCCGTTGCCCCCTCCTCCTGTTTGCAGGGAGCTGGCGGCATATCCGGAGGCACCCACAACAGTGGCCGCCGCAGCTTGCGCGGGACCACCGGCAGCCCCCTCGCCCTGGACCACGTAGGCATCAGCCACGTCCTTCTTGAGCTTCCTCTTGATGCTGTCCGGGGTCAGGCTGTAGGCGGTGAGGTTGCCGAAGTTGCCAGCCTTGCCCAGGAAGTTGATGTGGCAGGTCGCGCCGTTCAACAACTGAATGCCGGACTTGGCATAGACGATGAGGCCCTTGCTGTTGGTCGAGGGTGAGAGGGAGCCGCCATTGATGATGAGGGTGTTGCACATGACAACGCTGGCCCCGGTGTCGGCATCAGGAGTCACCGTTGCCGCCCCGGTGATGGTCAGCGCCCCATCAACCGGCATGAGCACGCTGCCGCCCTGGACGACGTTGCCGGAGTAGGAGCCGTCGCCGAACATCGACTTGGAACCGCCCAGGGGGCCGGGAGGCAGGCCCCCGGCCCCGCCGGGCCAGCCCCCGCCACCCTCGTGTGACGAGAGGCGCATCATTCACGTTCCTCCTCTGCCCGGCCAACCGGGTCATGCGACGAGGGGCGCATGGCTAGTACTTCCCGCCGCGCGCAAAGATCCACATCTTCTTGCCGGAGGTGGGCGCTGCGGCTTCCTGGGCCTTGATGGACCAGCCCGGAGGCAGGTTCAGGAACCTGTTGCCAGCCGCGTCGGCCATGACGTGCGCAGCCAGCATGGAGCTGCCCAGGACGTTCACGGCGGCAAGGGCGTTGGTGTTGCCGGAGCTGAGCGGGATCTTCACCAACGCGGCCTTCCTGCTGGCCGTGCCATCAAAGAACAGGATGATCAGGTCCTTGTCCGCGGTGTCGTCGGTGCTCACGGCCAGCACGTCCACGCGGGTGGACTCTGTCGCGTCGCCAGCGAAGACCACGGTTTCGGTGGTGTCGGAGAGTTCGGTGATCTTGCCGGTGATGCTGCCGATGAAGATGGGGTCAATGTTCGCTGCCATGATCTACATGCCTCCCAGGAGTGCGTGGTTGAAGACGCGGCCAGCCACCATGGCGGGCCGCAGGGTCAGACTGAGAATCGAATTGGTGGGGATCTGGTCAGGGCCTGCGCCCAAGTCCGCCGCCAGGCCCGAGGCCGTGCGGGCGAGCCCGCCGCCGGGCGCGACCTGGGCCCGCAGGAGCCCCCCGGCCAGCTCCAGGCCGGGGTCCGTGGCCAGGGCGATGGACAGCCGCAGGGCCTCGTCCGCGCCCGGCGAGAGCAGTGTCTCAGCCAGGCCGTCGCCAGCGGCGAGCTTGGCCGAAAGGCTGCCTGGCGCGGTGTCGCCGGCGCTCACGCGCAGTCCGCCCACCGAGGCCTGGGCCTGGGCGGCAAAACCCCCGGCCAGACCGGCCTGATCCTCGGCCAGAAGCAGCGCGGCGCTGGCCAGAGCCTGGGCGGCCAGGGCTGCTTCGCGGGCGCTCTCGCAGGTGTCCAGGAAGGCCGAAGAATCGCGGATGTCCTCCTGCGGGGTGCTCACGGGATAGAGCACGGCGCGGCCAAGCTTCTCGTCCAGGGCCTGGCAGATCATGGTCAACAGATCCAGGGCGGCCTCGTGGGTCTCGGCCGGGAAGGCCGCGTTCTCCACGTAGTCCACCTCCTGCACGATGGCCGGGGCGCGGTAGAGCACCAGGGCCTGGCCCGTGGCCGGGGGCTCGGCCAGGGTCAGGCTGCCGCCGGACGGGCTGCCCTCGCCTGCGAGGCTGTAGTGCGTGCCGGGCAAGAGCGGCGTTTCCGCGCCGTCCTGGCGCAGCAGGACCTTGATGTCGTCCCCGCGCATGAACGGGAAGGGCACGGGAAACACGGTGGTGGCCCCGTTGCCGAGGTAGGAGGTCTTGGAGGTCTGGGTGGACAGGGTCATTGGGAGGCTCCTTTGCCGCGCGCGGGCGGCCTGTTGGGGCTATGCGCCCGGACTGTTCGCCGGGGCTATTCGTTGATGGCCAGGGTTGGCGCCACAAGCAGCACGGTCATGGGCAGGGGCTGGTCCTGCACCACGGTGAGCACGCCGTCCGTGCCCCAGCCCTGGGGGAAGCGCACGGCCTTGTCGCCGCTGAACAGCGCGGGCGGGCCGCCCATGCGGTCGGCGCTGGTGCGGTAGAGCAGCGGCTCCAGGTGTCCCGCGTCCGGCCCGACCTTGCCGCCCAGGCTGCGGTACAGACGCACCGAAACCTCGGTGATGCGCTTGGTGCGCGTCTGGGAGCTGCCGCGCGCGCCGGAGAATTCCAGGCGCATGGGCCGCAGCACCGAGGTGTAGCCCAGCCCGGCGTGGACCTGGCTGGCCGCGCGCGGCAGGGTGATGGCGCCCTCCGGGGACACGGTGCGCTCGGGCAGCACAGCGCCGTCGGCCAGCACCTGCACGCTGCGCCCGGCCAGGTGCGCCAGGCCCGTGAGCTCGGTCACCGGCGCACCCGCGTAGCTCAGGCCCGCATCGAGGAAGAAGGCCTCGGAGGCGCTCTGCGCGTCCTCGGAAAAGGCCGGGTCCAGGATCTCGATGAAGCGCCGGGTCAGGGCAACGCCGCCCTGTCCCTCCGGGCCGTCTGGTCCGGGCACGCTGCGGCGCACCACCAGCCAGAGCTCGTCGCGGCCCTGGGCATCGTTGGGCACCACGCACACGGCCTCCACCGCGCCGTCGGTGACGATGCGCGAGAAGGCGCAGACGTCCTGCTCCGGCAGGTAGGTCATGGCCAGAAGCACGCCGTCGGCGCGCACGCAGAAGAGCACCGGGTCCGGCTCCTGGGCAAAGGCCAGCTGGGTCAGGCCGGGCTCGGCCACATGGGCCGAGAGCAGGGTCAAATCGCGCGAGGTGCAGGCGTCGGACTCGAAGCGGTAGGCCATCTCGCGCACCTTCCGGCCCGAGCGCTGCACAAAGAGCGTGGCGTGGCCCGCCGGGCAGGCGCTCACCTGGGCCGCGCCGCTGGTGCCCTGGCGGTCGGCCTTGACCCCGCCGGGGGTGACGGGAGCGCCAAGCCCGCTGCCGGACACGGTCCATTCGCCACAGGTGGCGCCGATCCAAAGCTTGTCGCGCGGGGCTAAAAAACAGATCCGCCCGCCCTGCTGGGCCGAGAGGGTGATCTCCAGGCCGTCGTCGTCCAGCGGATCCGAGCCGGGGTCGGCAATGATGCGCTCACCCACGGCGAACTCCTCCCAGAACCCGGCATTGAGCGCGCCGCCGGCATCGCGCACGCTCTCGATCTCCGCCGTGGTGCCGGGCTGGTCCCGGAAGGTGGCCCGCAGGGAGCCGCTCTGGGCCGTGATGATGCGCTGCCCGGCGTAGCGGTAGTAGCGCGGGCTGGCCGCGCCGCCCGCATCGTAGACATCGCCGCACAGGGCCGAGCCCTGGCTGAAGGTGTCGCCGGAGAGCAGCAGGAAGGTGTCGCCCGCCCGGCCATCGGCCCGGGAATCCCCGGAGCCGTCGGCGATCTCGAAGTCGTCCCAGCCGGACAGCGGCACCTCCCGCGTGCACAGGCGGAAGTCCCGGTGCCCGGAGGTGCGCGAGAACCACAGGGTGAAGGGCTCGCCCTTTGTCGCCGCAAAGACCAGGCGGTCCTCGTGCAGGCAGCACAGGCCAGGCCAGTTGCCCGCCCCCCAGGCTGCGGGGGTTTCCGTGAGCGCAAGCTCAGCCAGGGCAAAGCCGCCGCCGAGCGTGCGCGAGAGCACCTGCGGGGCCACCAGCGGGTGGGTCAGGATCAGCTCCTGGCGGTCCTGCACGACGCGCAGCTCCTTCAGGTGCTCCGCCGCGTAGGGCGTGGCGAGCTGGAGTATCTCGTTCCCGGCATCGAGCACACGGCCGCCGTCGTAGAAGAAGCGGACCACGCCCTGGCCCTGGCCCTGGCCCTGGCCCTCGGAGCTTTCGGCGAACTCCAGCACCCAGGCCTGGCCCTGGGCGTCCTCAAAGGGCAGGAGCACCGAGGGGACGGCGTGGCTCACGGCGTCGGCCACGTAGCGCATGCCGCTGCGCCGCGTGATGCCGCCATGCGGGTGCACCAGGAAGTTCTCCAGGGTCTGGCAGCCGTTGAAGTATTTGGCCACGTCCACGCGGCCCGAGAGCCGGGGCGAGAGCTCCCCGGAGGTGAAGTTGGTCAGGATCATGGGCACGAGGGACATGGGGGCCTCCGCTGTCTAGAAGTCAAACACGTTGCCGCCGCCCCAGCCGTCATAACGGTCCCGGTCGTTGGGGGAGCGCTCCTCCGCCACGTAGCCGCCGGCCTTGCCGCTCCCGCCGCCGCTGAACACCTGGCCGCCCAGGCGCAGCAGCGAGCCCAGGCCGTCGTCGCTGACGCGGCTGCGGCGGCCGGACAGGCGGATGCTCTGGGCCTGCTCGGCCCCGGAGGCCAGGATGTCGGCGGCGCGGCGCGAGGAATCGCCCAGGAGCTGGCCCAGCTGGTCCTCCTGCTGGTGCTCCAGGCTCTGCAGGTTCAAGAGCGAGGTGCCGGAGAGCGTGAGCCCGGACCCGGCGGCAGCCACGCGGGCCCGCGCCCGGCGGCGCTGGTTGTCCTCGCGCAGGCCCTCGGCCTGTTCCCTGGCGCGCAGCTCTTCGGCCTCGGCCTGGCGCCTGGCCTGGGCCTCGGCGGTCTGGGCGCGGGTCTCGGCGGCCTCGCTGGTCCCGGTGCCGCCGCTGCTGCCGGCAACGCCCTGCAGCACGCCCTTCATGATGCCCGTGCCCAGGTTGAGAGCCAGGGGCATGACGGTGCTCACTCCTTCCATGTGCGAAACCTCCCGTAGAGATTGTAGGTTGCCTGATCTGGACCGAAGCCGGGGCAGCGGCCCTCCAGGGTGAAGCCAAGATGTGCGGCGAAACGGTGCGCGCGCACGTCGTCCAGGCGCGCGTGCAGCTGCAGGCGGTGGAAGCCGTGCTCCCGGGCCAGGGCCTCGACCATGCGCCGGGCCAGCCGGGCAAAGGCCACGGGTACCGCGTCCACGCCTGCCCCGACCCAGCACCAGCATTCGCCCACGCCGGGCCAGAAGCGCACCACCCCGCCGCAGGC
>CAZXZF010000024.1:0-19090 GCA_964645095.1 uncultured Desulfocurvus sp.
GCTTCAGCGAGCAGCTGCGCGACAACATCGAGAACCCCAAGGAAGCCTTCTACCGCCAGGAGATGGAGCATTTCCGCGCCACCTTCCACAAGCCGGTGATCTACTCCAGCTGGAACTGGACCTACACCGTGGAGGACGCCATGCACCACGCCGGGTTCGCCACCTACGACGAGCAGGCCAAGGCCATGGCCGTGAAGCGGTCCATGCAGTGGTAGCAGGGTAGCGCTTGGGCGGCGGAAGCGGCGCTTTTTCTGCACACAAAAACGAACGGCGATATGGCGGCGGTCTGGAAACAGGCCGCCGTTTTTTTGGGGGAAGCGGGGTCAGTTCCGCCTAGAAGGCCGGTATCTTGAGCTCGGCGTCGATCTGGTCGGCGTCTGGGGCGTTGTAGCGCACCAGGTTGCGCAGGTGGAAGAAGCTGTCCTCGTCCATGGGCCTGAAGTCGATGGCCACCCCGGTTGTGTCGCTGCGGATGACCTGGCACTCGATCTCGATGCCGGCGTCACTGGACAGGTCGATGCGGATGACGCCGAGCTCGCCGGTGCCGATGCCGGGTTGCGGCATGGCCAGCAGGCCTTTCAGGCTGATGTTCTGCGTGACCAAGGGATACACCCTGGTTCCTTTCTGGAGATAGAACGCTGTGACGTGCGTGTTGACCCTGCTGCGGCGGCGTTTGTTATCCATGCCCTTCTCCTTGCCGGAGTGTGCGGACCCTCTGGAATTGCTAGGCCAAAAGGGGCGGCACCGTCAAGGGACGGGCGCTTGTGCTTCCCCGGCCACAGGCCGGCCGAGGCGCAACACGCGCAGGTTCGGCAGGACGATGCCGAGCAGGATCAGGGCCATGCCGGCCACCTGCAGCGGCATGATGGCCTCGCCCACGATCAGGGCCGAGGCCAGCACCGTGGTGATGGGCTCGATTGTCGAGCAGATGGACGCCTTGGCGCTGCCCACCAGCTCCACGGCGCGATACAGGAGCGTCACGGCCAGGGCCGTGGGCACAAGCCCGAGGAGCACGCTTAAGCCCTTGGAGGCCAGATCCAGGTCCAAAAAGCGCGTGGGCGGGGCCATGACCGCGTAGACCAGGGCCGTGGCGGTGACGACATAGAGCGAGATGGTGCGCGGGTTCTCGCCCTTCAGCAGGAACTCCAGGCAGAGCAGATAGCAGGAGAAGATGAGCATGGAGGCCACGGCCAGGGTCAGCCCGGTCTGGTTTGCGCTGCGCAGGAAGGCGTCGAAGAAGACCAGGCCGCAGCCCGCCACCAGCAGGGCCAGGGACAGCGCCACCAGGCGGTCCAGGCGGGTCTTCAGGAGCAGGGCGGACAGAAGCGTCACCGCCACGGGATAGAAGTAGAGGATGAGCGAGGTTGTGGCCGCCGGGATGTACTTGAGCGAGGACATGAAGCAGAAGCTCTGCACCGGGTACAGGCCGATGCCCAGGAAGGCGGCCTTGAGCAGCGTCTTGGGCCGGGCGCGCAGCACGGAGCGGTCGGTCGCCGCGAACCAGCCGAGCAGCATCAGGCTGGCGAAGCCGAAGCGGTATTGCAGGATCTCCGTGGCCTCGAAACCGCGCGCCAAGGCCAGCTTGCCCAGGACGGCGAGCATCCCGAAACAGGCCGCAGAGAGCGCGGCAAAGATGAAGCCCCTGAACCCCTGACCCACGTTGGAACCTCCTGTCATGGCGTGGGCAGTGCGCTACGCGAAGATCATCCAGAGGGCAAGGGCGCGGGACAAGTATCCAGGGCAAGCCCCTGAGTCTGGGCAGCCGCCAGGCTAGGGCCTGTTTCCAAAAGATGGATTTTGTTTCCCTGGCGAGGAAAGAGACGATTTGGGGCCAGGGATAGCACTCATGCGGTACAGCCCTGGCGCCCAATCGGCTCATGACGACGTCCAGGGGGCAAAAGACACTTTTAGAGACAGGCCCTAGAGCTCCGTGGTGAAGGAGTACGTGACCAGGTGGGGCTCCTGCCCGGTGTTTGCGGGCACATCCACCGCGAACTCCAGCACCCCGGACGAGGGCCTGGACCACTTCTGGGAGGCGTCCTGAACCTTCCATTTCCCGGGCAGCAACTCCTGGAGCACCACGCGCTGCGCCTCCTTCTTGGAGTTTTTCAGGCGCAGCTCCCAGGTGCCCTTGTAGCTGTTCTTGCCGGTCTTCTCGAATTCCAGCGCCACGCGCTCCACCGTGATGTCGAAGACCTGTCCCAGGCGCAGCTCCACGGCTGCGCCCAGCGGGGTGCGCTCCAGCGGGGCTTCGCCAAGAAAGTATTTGCTTTCAGCCTGTTCCTGAAAGGCCCTGAGGGTGCCTTTGGGCAACGGCAGCCCTAAACCCAAAGACTCGGTGTTCCGAAAAGAGATGATTGCGTCGAGGCTCTCCTTGATGGGCTCGGCTTCGCGGCCCGTGGGCAGGGCGTTGGCCCGGCCGAGCAGCTTGCGGCTCACGCCGAGGCGGCCGGACTCGAAGAGCTGGACCTGCCGGGACTGCTGGTTGGCCAGGGTCACGGGCCGCTTCAGGGGGTAGAGGTGGTACTCGAAGAGCTCCTGCGGGGCGCTGGCCGCGTCCATGGCTTCGGGTGCGGCCATGGCCTTGTTGGCGAACAGCGCTCTGGGGGTGAAGTGCGTGGCGCTGCGCGGTTCCCCGGCCAGGAGTTCCACGACGGCGTCGCCAAAGTCCACGCCGGAGCGGTTCTGGAGGGTCACCCAGCCCGTGAGCTTGCCCCTTGTTGCGGCCTTGTTCATGGCCAGGACGTAGTCCATGCGCCAGGACAGCTCGTGAGCGATGTAGGTCAGCTCGATGTCCTGCCTGGCCGGACCGGAGTTGTTGACGTTCAGGGTCAGCCTGGGGCGCGGGGACAGGCCCCTGGGCAGCTCGGGGTAGAGGATGGCCTCATAGGGGCCCGCGTACACTGCGCCGTCGATGAGAAACACCGGGGCCTCGTCCGTGGACAGGATGGTCGCTTCCTTCTGGATGCGGCCGCCCTTGGTCTTGCCGTCGGGCAGGATGAGGGTGACCTTCTTGCCCAGGCTCCGGCGCAGGAGGTTCGACGGGGTGAGCAGGTCGCCGTCCAGGGTCAGGTCGCGGATGGCGAGACCCTGCGCTGCGGTCCTGGAGCGCACTTGCAGGGTCTGCGGATCGATGGTGCTCGGCAGGTCCGGCAAGAGCACGCTGCCTTCTCCCTTGGGCAGGGTCAGGGGCCGGAGTTCGGTCACCAGGGACTGGCCGTTCTGCTGCATCACCAGGCGCGATTTCTTGATCTCCTGGGCGGAAATGTCCGATGGGAACAGGAAGAGCAAAGCGACGGCCAGGAACATTAATTTCACGGCATCCTCCGGGGAAGGCAGGGAAACGGCCTTGATGTTAGCGGGATACGTACCATGTTTTCAGGCTTTGTCCATCCCGGTCCCTTGGTGTGTTGAAAGAGTCTAAAGAAAATGTAACTATAGAAAATATCGCTAGTTACAAGATTTTCGCAAATGAGTACTTTACAAAAGGGCCCAACTTGATTCAATAAGTATTCCTGCACTGTTTGCTGCGTAGAGCAGCAAGCCGACGGATTCGGCCGCCCTTCTCTCGGCGGCCACGAGGAGATCACAGCGTTATGTTCGCGATCATAGGCGTCATTGTCGTGCTTGCCTGCGTCATCGGGGGCTTCGCCCTTGAGGGCGGCCCTCTGGGTGTGCTTGTGCAGCCCGTTGAACTGCTCATCATCGGCGGCGCGGCTGTGGGGGCATTTTTCATCGCCTCGCCCAAAAGCGTCATCTTCGGCACCATGAAGAAGGCCCTCAAGGTCTTCACCGCCTCCGAAGCCAGCAAGCAGACTTTTCTGGACATCCTCTCCGTGCTCTACACCCTCATGAACATGGCCCGCCGCGACGGCATCGTGTCCATCGAGAGCCACGTGAGCAAGCCCGACGGCAGCGCCGTGTTCACGCGCTATCCGGCCCTGCTCAAGAACCACGAGGTGCTTGATTTCATCTGCGACAACTTCAAGGTGCTGCTCGCCGGCAACATCGAACCGCACCAGTTCGAGGCGGTGATGGATATCGACATGTCCGCCTCGCACAAGCACGAGTCCAAAGCGCCGTCCGCCATCAACAAGGTGGCCGACTCCCTGCCCGGCCTGGGCATCGTGGCCGCAGTGCTCGGCATCGTGCTGACCATGGGCAAGATCAACGAGCCGCCAGAGATCCTTGGCAAAAGCATCGGCGCGGCCCTGGTCGGCACCTTCCTGGGCATCCTCCTGTCGTACGGTTTTGTCGGTCCCATGGCCCAGAACCTGGAGTACCAGGTGAATGAAACCCACTCCATGCTGGAGGTGGTCAAGGCCGGGCTGGTGGGTTTTGCCAGCGGCTTTCCGCCCATGCTGGCTGTCGAGGCTGCGCGCCGGGCGGTGTGCGGCCCGGTCCGGCCCACATTTGAAGAACTGGAAGGAGCCTTGAAGGGTGGCCAAAAATAAGGGCGGCACCACCATCATCATCAAGAAGGTGGTGGGCGGCCACGCAGCGCATCACGGGGGCAGCTGGAAGGTGGCCTTCGCTGACTTCATGACCGCCATGATGGCGTTCTTCCTGCTGCTGTGGCTTATCGTGGCCATGAAGCCGCAGCAGAAGGAGTCCCTGGCCATCGTCTTCAAGGACGCCCAGCACGACTCGCGCAGCGAGGTCAAGCAGGGCGTGGTCCAGGCCATGTTCATCCCCAAGGACGCCAAGGTCGGCACGGCCGAGATGAAGCTGTCCGAGAAGGATCAGCTCAAGTACGAGGTGGCCCTGCTGGTGAAGGAGCTTTTGTCCAAGGACAAGGACCTGCAAAGCAATTCCGGCATCAGCTCCGACAATGCGGGCGTGCTCATGCAGGTCAACAACGCTGTCATGTTCGCCCCGAACTCAGCCGTGCTCAAGCACGAGGCCGCAAAGCTGCTCGATGGCGTGGCCGAAATCCTCATGGCCCAGAAGGTCGATCTGGTCATCCGTGGGCATACGGACGACACGGAGAGCGGCAACGGCCTGTATCCCTCCAAGTGGGAGCTCTCCGCCGCCAGGGCGGCGGCCAGCCTGCGCTACATCCTGGCCAAGGGCAACGGAGCCATTGCGGCGACGCGCATGCGCGCCGTCGGCTACGCCGATTCCCGGCCGCTGGTGCCGACCTTTGACGAAGCCAGCCGGACGGCCAACAGGCGCGTGGAGTTTTACTACCACAGCCCGGAAACCGAGACCTGGTAGGCGGTGCACGACAAAGAAAAAGGCGCCCTGCGGGGCGCCTTTTTCTTTGCGTGGGGCGTGTCGGCTAGCAGGAGCGGAAGTTCAGGTCCACCACGAGGTTGCGGTGCTCGTCGTGGCCTTCCAGGCGGCCCTTTTTCATGGCGTCGTACATGTGCAGGAAGACCTTGCCGGGTTCGCCCTTCTCGTCGGCCAGGAAGTAGGTGTGCCCGCTGGGGCGGTCGTACTTGTTGTTCACGTCGTCGCAGTCCACGGAATAGACGTTCTTGGGCGTCTTCTGGATGTGCTCCGGACCGGTGTGCCCCAGGCGGCGCGAGGCCGAGTCCGCTCCGAGGGGGCCCACGGTGCCGGTGCCAAGGATGCGGTCGTCGGTGGCGTAGTAGACGATGACGTTGCGGGCGCTGTGGCAGATGTACCGGCCTTCGCGGCTGTCCTCCAGGGCCTCGTTGAACACGTCTGCGGCCAGCATGAAGATGTTGCGGAACATGAGCGGCACCTCGCCCTTGCGGTGGAAGCGCGACCAGCAGAACAGGGCCTGGCGCAGCACGCGGTTGCCCATGGAATGCGCCATGACGCTGAGGCGCTTGAGGCAGGGGGCCTCGCCCGATTTCACGGACTCGCGCCAGACCAGGAATTTCTCCAGGGCCCGGGCAAAGGCGATGCCGCTGGCCTCGGCGGCGATCTGGTCCTCGTGGAAGTCCTTGAGGATGGCCGAGCCGTTGTCGCAGGGCCAGATGACCGGAACCACGTCCACCAGCCCCTTGTCCTGCTCGTCGAACAGGGCCTGGAGTTTCTCGGCCACGGGGAAGACGTGCTCCTCCGGAAGCTGGGCGGAGTCGTGGACGTAGAAAAGTATCTGGCGCGCCGGGGACTTGCGCATGGCCTTCATGAAATTTTCGTTGCCCAGTTCGACGTAGGCCTTCTTGGCGTCGTCGCGCCAGCAGAAGTACACGGACTGGGCTGCCTCGTTGTTGTCCAGATCAAAGCTCACCTTGCGCATATCAGAGGATTTGTTGCCCTCGACGAACGGCCTGTTGGTGATGAAGAACATGCGTGGCTCCTTTGCGGGTCAATCGCAAGACATGGCACTGCCAACGTTCAACATATGCCCAATGATGAGGCTTTGTCCAGTATTCGGGGTGCTGGTGAAGGATGCGGCTGTTACATGCCCGCCGCCACGTGGCCGGAAACGATCTCACGTGTGGCATAGCTGATGACCTTGCGGAACCTGTTCCACGCGAGCTGGCCTTGTCTGTAGGAATGGCTGAGGGTGCAGGCGGACAGGTCCCCACTGCGGACGGGGACGTACTTGCGGCCTACGAAGAGCGGTCGAAGCCCGGTGTCATAGGCGTGCACGTTGGCTTGAAACTGCTCGATGCTGCGTTTGCGGGCCAGACGCGACTTGACGGGCTGCATGCGCGCGTCGTAGCCGTGGTCGGCGTTGTGCAGAACATGGCCTGCGCCGTCCACGTAGACGTTCCTGCGTCCGCTTATGCCCACGCGCACGCCGAAGTCCGAATCCTCCTCGCCGTACACTCCGTAGTCCTCGCAGAAATTTCCCAGCTGGGCCCGCACCGCGCGCGAGGTGAGCAGGCAGGCCCCGCCGCAGAACTCCGCCTCAAAGACCGCCGTGGGCCCGATGCGCAGGGTGGGCGCCGCATTGTCGGCAATGACCTTGTAGGCCACCGCGCCGACGCCCCCGCCGGGCTTGAAGAACTGCGTCAGGTTGGCCAGCCAGCCGTGGTGCAGCAGCTCGATGTCGTTGTCGAGCTTGAGATAGTGCTCGGCATCGGCTGCGGCCCAGCCCGTGTTGCAGGCGCAGGCCACGCCCATGTTCTTTTCGAACAGCGTGAGCTGCTGGATCAGGCCCTGGGCCAGGAGCTCCCGCAGGTAGGCGCGTGTGCCGTCCGTGCTGGCGTTGTCCACCACGCACAGGGCGAAGCTCTCCCGCGTATGGCGCAGCACGGACTCGATGGTCCGGCGGGTGAGCCCAAGCCGGTTGTGGGTGACCACGGTGATGTTTACGAGGGGACGCTGCATCTTGCCTCCAGTTGTCCTGGCGGATGAAGCAAGAAACATACCCGGCATCCTTTTCCGGAAGACCTGCGGGCGCCGCAAGGCTCAGGGGCAGCGCGGCACCAGGAGCTCGAAGGCTTTCGTTTCCGGCAGGTAGCTGAACAGCTCGCCGGACTCGAAATCGAAGTACCAGCCGTGCAGGTACAATTTGCCCGCCAAGACGCGCTCGCGCACCCAGGGGAAGGTCAGCAGGTTCTCGAGGGAGATGAGGATGGCCGCCTGTTCGCAGGCGCGCTCCTGCACCTGCGGTTCGCGTCCGGCCAGGTCGGTCAAGACCTTGTCGCGGGCCTTGGCCGCGATGCCCACCCAGGCGTCGATGAATTCGCCGCTGCGCCCGCCGCCGCCCTCGCGCAGCAGGGCCTTGATGCCGCCGCAGTTGCAGTGGCCGAGCACGATGATGTGCTCCACCTCAAGGGAGCGCACGGCGAACTCCACGGCCGCGCTGACGCCGTGGTGGCCGCCGTCGTTCTCGCAGGGGGGCACCAGGTTGGCCACGTTGCGCACCACGAAGAGATCGCCGGGGGCGCAGCCGGTGAGCAGCGCCGGGTCCACGCGGGAGTCGGAGCAGCCGATGAGCAGGGCGCGCGGCTTCTGCTCCTCCCTCAGGTCTTCGAAGACCGTGGAGTCGGCGCAGAAATAGTCTTTCTGGAACTGTTTGAATCCGGAGATGAACTTGGAGATGTCGCTCATGGGTTTCCTGTGATTGCCGCGTGTCGGGATTCGTTGGGAGGGCACGCCTCATGGCCGGAGAAGCCAGGAGTGCTCTGGCGGAAATTCGCTGCGGAGTCAATTGCCCGCGCTAGACGGACTGTGCGCAGACCTTCAGCCGGATGGCCTGGGGCACCTCGGCCAGGAGCATGGGCCGCGAGCAGAGGTAGCCCTGGCCCAGGTCGCAGTGCATGTCGCGCAGGAGGATGCGCTGGGCCTCGGTCTCGATGCCCTCGGCCACGGTCCGCAGGCGCAGGCTGCGGGCCAGGGTGATGATGGCCCGGACGATCTCGCGGTCTTCGCTGCTGTCGGTCATGCGGTTGACAAAGCTCATGTCCACCTTGAGCCGGTCGATCGGCAGCTTTTGCAGCGCGCTCATGGACGAATACCCGGTGCCGAAGTCGTCGATGGCGATGCCGACGCCCTTTTCCTTGAGCCTGTGCAGGATGTGCGCCGAGGCCTCGGGGTGCTTCATTATGGAGGATTCCGTGATCTCGATGACCAGTGAGGAGGGTGGCAGCCCTGTGGTCAGAAGCGTCTGCTCGATCTGTTCGGCCAGGCCCTGGCGCGAGAACTGCCGGGGCGAAAGGTTCACGGAGACGGTCAGGTGGTCCTCGGCGGGCAGGTTCAGCAACAACTCGACCATGTCCGTGCAGGACTGGTTCAAGGCGAAGTTGCCCAGTTCGAAGATGAAGCCGGACTCCTCGGCCAGGGGAATGAACTCGACCGGGCTGACGGTGCCGCGCTGGGGGTGGCGCCAGCGCATGAGCGCCTCGAAGCCGGCCAGCCGCCCGGTCTGAAGGTCGAAGATGGACTGGTAGACCATGAAGAATTCGCCAGCCTCCAGTCCTCTGAGCATGTCGCTTTGCAGGCTCATGGTCTGGATGGCGGCCTCGTGCATGCCCTTGCGGTAGGCCACGATCCTGTCGCGTCCGGAGAGCTTGGCCCGGTGCAGGGCGATGTTGGCGTTGCGCAGCAGATTCTCGGCGCTGCAGTCCGCTTGCGGGGCGTAGGCGATGCCGTAGCTGGCCTCCACCTGGATCTCGTGGGTGCCGATGGTCATGGGCGTTTTCAGGCTCTCGCGGACGCGCTTGATGGTGCGCACGGTCTCGCGCGCGGTGAGCTCCTCCATGACCAGCGTGAACTCGTCGCCGCCGTAGCGGCAGACCGTGTCCACCCTGCGGGCGCAGGCCAGGAGCCTCTGGGCCACCTCGCGCAGGAGCAGGTCTCCGGCCTCGTGGCCCAGGCTGTCGTTGATGACCTTGAAGCGGTCCAGGTCGATGAAGACCACGGCGAAGGTGCTCTCGGGCCTGCGGGCCGCGCGCTCGTTGGCCTGGGCAATGCGGTCCAGGCACAGCGTGCGGTTGGTCAGCCCGGTGAGCGGGTCGTGCAGGGCGCGGAACAAAAGCTGCTCCTCCAGCTGCTTGTGTCCGGTGATGTCGGCGAAGATGGTGGAGAAGCCGCCGTCGCCCCAGGGCGCGATGGAGATGGAGAAGTGCTTGCCCATGGGCGGGAAATAATGCTCCAGGTGCGAGGGGCTGCCGGTGAGCGCAACAGAGGAGAATTCCTCCAGAAACGGCGCGACGTCTGTTCCGTAGACCTCCGAGGCCAGGCGGCCCTTCACGTCCTCGGCCTTGAAGCCCAGGATGCGCTCAAAGCTCTTGTTCACATTCTGGATGGTGTAGTCCGCCAGCGCGCCGCCGGCGTCGTGCACCAGCGTGTGCAGGGCCACGCCCTCGGTCATGTTGTCGAAGAGCGAGTTGAACTGCCGCACGCTTTCCTTAAGGGCTGCCTCGTTCTGCTTGCGTCCGGTGATGTCGCGGAAGGTGCCCTCCACCCCCTGCACATTGCCCGCCTCGTCGCGGTAGAGCCGGGAGGAGGTGGAGACGAAGACCGGACTGCCGTCCTTGTGCTTCAGGACCACCTCGTAGTCGCGCACTTCGCCGTGCTCGTTCAGTTTGGCAAACATGGCCGCGCGCTGTTTCGGGTGCATCCAGAAGACCATGCTGGACCGGCCGAGCAATTCCTCCACGGAATCGTAGCCGAGGAGAGCCGCCCCGGACGGGCTGACCAGGTCGAGCAGCCCCTGGGCATTGAGGCGGTAGAAGACGTCGGTGATGCGCTCAATGACCGAGCGGTACTTGGACTCACTTTCGCGCAGGGCGGCCTCGGTCTCGTTGCGCAACAGGATTTCTTTCTGCAGCAGGAAATGCCGGAACACCAGATACAGGCAGAATGCGGCAATGACCAGGATGGCGGCGCCCAGGGGCAGCAGGTAGTCCCGGAAACGCTTCAGGCTGGCCAGCACCTCGGATTCGGGCGTGGCCACGCAGATGCTCCAGAAGGTGTTTTCAAGGTGGATCGGCTGGAAGGCGGCATGCTTGAGCTGGCGCTCCACCTGCTGATCGCGGATGCGGTCGAAGGTGAACGTGGCCCGGCCTGATTCGCCGCGCACCATGCGCGCGGACATGCTGGTCAGCTCTGGAAAGTCTTTGAAGATCTCCAGGGCATTGCGGCCGACAAGTTCCGTCACGGGGGAGTAGAGAATGACGCCCTTTTCGCTGAACACGAAGGCATAGCCGCTCTCGGCCACGCGGATGCCCTCCATGTAGCGCCGGGAGATGACGTCAAAGGCGATGAGCATGGTCAGCGCGCCCTGGAATGCATCGTTCTGGAACAGGGGAACGCTCAGGGCCACGGCGCGGTATCCCTGGACCGAGGTGAACACGTCGCTGACCACAGGCTCGTGATCGGCCAGCATGCGCTTGACGTGGGCCTGGTCCGAGAGGTCCCGGCCGGCCACGGTGTCGTCGGGGGTGGAGTGGGTGATGCGGCCCTGGGCGTCCATGCGGGTCAAGGCCAGCACCTCGCCGGAGCTTTCCCGCTGGAAGACGTTCATGACGGCCTCGCCTTCAGGGTCCAGGGCCACGATGTGTGGATTGCGCCCCAGGGTCTCCAGGGTTTTCTTGTGGTGCCCGAAGAAGTCCTGGATGCCCTGGACAGCTTGCCCGGCCAGGGTTTCCTGCTGCGCGTTGAGGGCTCCGAGGGCCTCGCGCTTGACCTCGGCGTACGCCCCGAACAGCAAGGCCGCACAGGCCAGGGCTGTGAACAGGAGCAGTCCGAGGAGCAGGCGTTGCTTCATTGCTTGTCCTATGCGCAGGGATACCACCGGGCCGGAGGTCTCTTGGCGGCGTCCTTTGTTGCCCGGAAAAAATGCTGCAAATGACGCGTAAAGTCAACGCTGGGGCACAAAATGCCTGGCTCTGCGTTCGCTGCGGTTGCGCTTTCCGCACCGAGGCGCGCCATGCAGCGCTCAGCCTGCGGCGTCCAGCTCACCCAGCCGCGCCTCGGCCTGTTCCCAGCGGGCAAAGGCCGCCTCCAGCTCGGCCTCCATGGCCACCAGCTCGTTGCGCACGGTGGTCAGGACCTTGGGCGCCTTCTTGTACAGCTCGGGATCGGCCAGGCGTTCCGTGGCCTTGGCGATGTCCGTTTCCAGGCCCTCGATGCGCGCCGGGAAGGCGGCCAGTTCGGCAATCAGCGCTTCCTTCTCGCGCTGCTCCTTGAAGCTGAGCTTGCGCGGCCTGCCCGTTGCGGATGGCGTTGAAGATGCCGTTGAACCGGGCGTTGCCGCAACGGCCTCGGGCTGCTTGGTCAGCGCGGGCTTGCCTGCCGGCTGCGGCGCCTGCTCCGGGCGCTGGCGCAGCCAGTCGTCGTAGCCGCCCACGTATTCCGTGACCACCCCTTCGCCCTCGAACACCAGGGTGCTCGTGACCACGTTGTTCAGGAACGCGCGGTCGTGGCTCACCAGGATCAGGGTGCCGGGATACTCCATGAGCCGGTCCTCGAGAAGCTCCAGGGTCTCGGCGTCCAGGTCGTTGGTCGGTTCGTCCATGACCAGCACGTTGGACGGCCTGGTGAACAGGCGCGCCAGCAGCAGCCGGTTGCGCTCGCCGCCGGAGAGCACGCGCACCGGGCTGTTGGCCCGCTCCGGAGCGAAGAGGAAGTCCTTCAGGTAGCCCATGACGTGGCGCGTGCGGCCGTCGATGGTGACCTGGTCGCTGCCCTCGGCCACGCTCTCGCGAACGCTCTTGTTCGGGTCCAGCTCCTCGCGGTGCTGGTCGAAGTAGGCCACCTCCAGGTTGGTGCCCAGGCGCACGGCGCCGCTGGTGGGCTTGATCTTGCCCAGGAGCACCTGGATGAGCGTGGTCTTGCCCGCGCCGTTGGGGCCGATGAGCCCCAGCTTGTCGCCGCGCATGATGGACAGGTTGAGGTTCTGGAACACCGGGCGCTCGTCCGGGCCAGCGCTCCAGGAATGCGCCACGCCCTTGGCCTCCACCACCAGCTTGCCGGAGCGTTCGGCCTCCTGCACGATGATGGTGGCCGTGCCTGAGCGTTCGCGGCGCTCTGCGCGCTCTGCGCGCAGCTTCTTGAGCTCGCGCACCCGGCCCTCGTTTCTCGTGCGCCGCGCCTTGACGCCCTGGCGCACCCAGACCTCTTCGCGGGCGAGCTTCTTGTCGAACTCGGCCCAGGTCTTTTCCTCGGAGGCCAGCTGGGCCTCCTTGCGCAGGAGGAACGTGTCGTAGTCGCAGGACCAGTCGGCCAGCTTGCCCCGGTCCAGCTCGATGATGCGCGTGGCGATGCGCCGCAGGAACATGCGGTCGTGGGTGATGAAGATGAGCGTGCGCACATGGCGCAGCAGGAAGTCCTCCAGCCAGGAGATGGAGTCGATGTCCAGGTGGTTGGTGGGCTCGTCGAGCAGGAGCACGTCCGGGTTGCCGACCAGGGCGCGGGCCAGCAGCGCCCGGCGCTTGAGGCCGCCGGAGAGGTCCTCGAAGTGCTGGTCCGGGTTGAGCGCCAGGCGCGAGATGGCCGTGTCCACATCGGCCAGGGACTCCCAGCCGCCCGCCTCGGACAGGGCGGTCTGGGCATCGGCCAGGCGGTCCGGGTCGGCGCTGGCAAGGGCGCTGTGGTGCTCGGCGATGTGCCGGCCCACCTCGCCCAGGCCCTGGGTCACGACCTCATACACCGTGCCGGTGAGCACCTCCGGGACCTTTTGCGACAGGCGCGCCACGGTGAGGCCATTGGCCCGCGCGATCTCGCCCGAGTCCGGGGTCAGGTCGCCGGAGAGCAGGCGCAGCAGGGTGGACTTGCCCTCGCCGTTGCGGCCCACGAGGCAGACGCGCTGGCCCGGCTCGATCTGAAAGGAGATGCTGTCGAGCAGCCGGGGTCCGCCAAAACTCATGGACAGGTTGTTTACGCTGAAGAGTGCCATGCCGGGCTTCGTATGCCGGCTCAGGCGCCGGGTCAAGGTGCGGCCCTGGGAGCGGCCCGGGCCAGGCCGGAGCGCATGGCCTGATTGTCCGTGTCTCAAACAGGTCCACACTGGGTTTTGCAAATTCTGGCGGGAGCTTCCAGCGGTCCCAAAGCCCTAGCCTTCGTTTTCCGCCGCAGCTCCTTCCCGGAGGCCAGCTCTGGCGCTGTGCCGCGTGGCGTGTTCCGGGGAGTGTGCTCAACTCGACCCTTCCGAAAAGGGGGGGCGTCTTCTTCTGTACACCATGCGCCGAGTCGGGTATCAACGCTAGGCACGGGATGCGCGGATCTGCGTGCGTGTGCCTGGGGCCTGCGTTTGAGATCCGCCAACATTTTTATTTATCGTGGTGATGGCCCTGTCCTTTTTGGCCCAAGCCGGTGCATGCTCACGCGCCATCGTGGATGCGCGTTCCCCTGAAGGGGCGCGTGAAGCGATGCGGGCATTCAGGAGATCGAATCATGTCCGACAACGTCGATGAATCACAGGCTGCCGAGGCAAAGTCGCGCCAGACGGCCATTGACACCGTGCGCTGCCGCCCGTGTGGGCTGGGGCCGGACATGAGTGACGGCACGCCCAGGTGCAGGGAATGCGGCGAGGAGATCCCGGCCGCGCGCCTGGCCAAGGTGCCTGATGCGGAGCGCTGCGTGTCGTGCCAGGAAGAGGCGGAGCGGAGCGCGGCGCGTCAGGAAGAGGCCGGGCAGGATTGATGGGACGTCAGCTGGGGACAGGCCGAGGGCTTCTTGGCGTTTACTTGTGGTCTGATTTTCTTTAGTGTGCCAGGTGGGCGCAAGGTGCACGGTTGCCCTTGCTCAACACCAATCGCGCAGCGGCTTTTAACCCCATCGGCAGCTGTGAAATCGTCAGGACAATGACAGAGCAAACGCCAGATCCACCACCGGTCGCCCTCCCTGGCAGCACCTTCGGCACCCGGAAACGCTTTCTTCGGCAGGTGCTCCGCCTTGCCGGTCCCTACTGGAACTGCGAACGGCGTGTGAAGGTCCGGGGCGCAACGCTCATGCTGCTGCTGCTGACCATGGCGCAGGTCGGGCTCGCCGTATGCGGCAACTACTGGAACAGGGCGCTCTACGATGCGCTCGAACAGCGCTCCGTGCGCGGCGTGCTGGTTCAGGTTGCGGTGTTTGCGCTGATCCTTTCGTCTTCGCTCGTCGTCACGGCCCTGCATCTGATGGTCAAGCGCTGGCTGCAAATCGATTGGCGCGCCTGGCTGACGGACCAACTGGTCGGCAACTGGATGGGCGACGCCCACCACTACCGCCTGCTTTTCGCCGCCGGCGAGCACGACAACCCGGACCAGCGCATTGCCGAGGACATCCGCATCGCGACGGAAAGCGCCATCGGGCTGGCCCACTCGCTGACCTTCAGCCTGCTGATCCTCGGCCTTTTCGTAAACATCCTGTGGACGGTGTCGGGAGCGGTCGACGTGCCGGGCTTCAACATCCACGTGCCGGGCTACATGGTGCCGCTGGCTTTCCTGTACGCCATCCTCGGCAGCGCCGTCGGCTGGATGGTCGGCCGTCCGCTGATCCACACCACAAACGCCCTGCAGACCGCAGAGGCCACCTTCCGCTTCGGCCTGTCACGCGCGCGGGAGCACGCGGAAGCCATCGCGCTCATGCGGGGCGAGCCGCGGGAGCGTGCCGGGTCAGCGACGCGGTTCAGCCTGGTCATGCGCGACTGGAACAAGCAGTCCCTGGCCTACATGGGCCTGGTCGCCTTTGGCACGGTCTATGGCGGGCTCCTGCCGGTGCTGCCGATCTTGATCGCCGCCCCCCAGTACATTGCCGGGGCGATGTCCCTCGGCGCGCTGATGCAGTCCGCGCAGGCGTTCCAGCAGCTGACGTCCTCGCTCTCCTGGCCGGTGGACAGCATCGGCGAGATCGCGCGCTGCCGCGCCTCGGCCGACCGCGTGCTGTCGCTCTACGAGGACCTGCAGCAATTGGAAGACAAGACGCAAGCAGCGGCTGGTCCGCAGATCGCCCTGGAACGCTCGGCCCTTGCCAGCCTGGTCATCGAGGATCTCTGCATCGCCGAGCCCTCGGGGCGCATCCTGCTCGAGCATTTCAGCCTGGACGTCCGCAGCGGCGAAAGGGTGCTCATCGCTGGGGACCCGGCGGTGACCGGGAGCCTGTTCAAGGTCCTCGGCGGCCTCTGGCCCTGGGGCAGCGGCCGGGTGTCGCTGCCGGGCGACGGCGAAATGCTGTTCATTGCCCAGCGTCCCTTCCTGCCTGAAGGCACGCTGCGCGAGGCCATCTGCTACCCGCGCCCTCCGGATGCCTTTGCCGACCCCGTCCTCCTTCATGCGCTGGAATGCGTGGGTTTGACCCGCCTTGCCCCGCGCCTGGACGAGCAGGACAACTGGGAGCAGGTGCTGCCGCCGCGGGCCCAGCAGCAGCTCGGCTTTGCGCGCGTCCTGCTGCAGCAGCCGGCCTGGGTCTTCATGGAGGAGGCCACCGACGCCTTTGATCCCGAGGGCGAGCGGCAGATCCTGGAGATGCTCGGCCGCGAGCTGCCGGGCGCGACCCTGCTGAACATCAGCTTCCACCCGGACCTCGGGAAGTTCCACCACCGCACGCTGAACCTAAGCCGCGTCGGCGAGACAAAGATCCTGTTCGGCGAGCGGCGCGGCGGCAACGGCGAGCACTAGAAGCGCGGCGGCAGCCAGCCCCGCTCGACGCACGCGCGGAAGCACCACTCCGGCGTGGTCTCGGTGCGGTAGCTCCAGAAAAACCAGCCACGATACTGCTCATAGGTCAGCAGCTGCGCTGCGCCATAGGCCCGGTAGGCGACGTCCTGCTGGAACCGGCTCATGTTGGTCAGGGCGTGGTCATAGGGACCCTCGGCCCAGAGGGAAACGACCTCCAGGTTCAGCCCCAGGCTCCATTCTCCCACGATTGTAGGCAGCTTGAGCTCGCGCCGGATGGCCTCGGCCTCCTGCCCCCACTGGACCCCGGCCTTGTGCAGGTGGCCAAGGATGTCCATGTCCAGGTCCTCGCGGCTGAAGCACTGGTAGCGGTGGATGTCGAAGATCACGTTCTGGTGCTGCGGCGGCTGCAGGAACCCCAGGTACTCCTGGTGCGAGCGGAAGCCGTCGTGGAACACGATGGCCACGCGCTCGGGCGGGCAAAAGGCGCGGATGGCCTCGCAGGCGCGCAGGTAAAAGCCCTTGAGGAGGTCCGTGGGCACGTCCCAGCGCGGCTCGTTCAGGAGCTCGATGCCGTACAGGGCGGGCTCGGCGTGGTAGCGCTCGGCCAGCCGCCCCAGCACATGAACCGAATGCGCCAGGTACTCCTCCTTGGTGTGCCATTCGCAGACATCCATGATCCCGCCGTTGTCGAAGCCGTTCTGGCAGCCCGGGGCGGCGTGCAGGTCGAGGATGACGCAGAGGCCGAACTCCGTGGCCCACTCGAACGCCCGGTCCAGCACGTCAAGGCCGCCCTGCACAAAGGGCTGCGGGTTTGCTCCGTACTTGCCGTGATAGGGGTACGGCGGGCCGAAAAGCCAGTGCCCGAGGGGTATGCGCACCGCATTGACGCCAACGCCCGCCAGCCACGCGAAATCCTCGCGCGTGATGAAGCGCTCCCAGTGGGCGCGCAGCTTGGCTTGCGCCTCTGGGCCGAGCTCCGCGCACCAGGTGGTCTCGTCCGTGGCCTCAAGCCCCTCGAACAGGCTCGGGGTCATCCATTTTTCCAGCACCAGCCAGCCGCCGAGGTTGACGCCGCGCAGGTGGGTGGGGTGGGGGGGCAGAACAGCATCCGGCATGGCGGTTTCTCGCAGTCCCATCGGCGCAGTTTCAAGGGCCAGCAGGTCCCGTCGATGGATGAGGACCCGCTCCGTGGAGGGATATCTATTGGCTCTATTTATATAAAAAATATTGGCAATGGCAAGCCCAATCGCCGGACCCGGCAGGGGGAAAGCAGCAGAAACATCAGGGCGGGGAACCCGGTCCGCTGGTTGCGCGCGGACGAGTTCCTGCTCCCTGCTGGAACCGGAAGTCCCGGCCTGGCGCTGGCGCTCGTCTACGGGGAATTTTGAAAACCAGGGGGGACTTTACAAAGCCACGGGGGACTTTACACCTACCCGGCAACATGAAAGAATGTTCTTGTTTCTGCCTTGGGCTGGCGAAGAGCGTTCGTGACCGGTTTTTTTCAACGCAAGCCGTTTTCCCTGTGCCCAGAGCAGGCCTTGAAACACCAGACCACACCCACACAATAGAGCCATGGCCAACGACACCTACACCCCCACCGACCGCTTCGATGAGCTCGCCCTCACCGACCTCGACGGGGTGTTCGACATCCTGGAAATCTATTGCCATAACCTCCTGCCCGACCTGGAGGCCTGCCTTGTCTTCCTCTCCCGCATTCTGCGGGACAGCGGCGCGGCCAGCCACCCGAAAACCCGCGACTGGGTCGCGCTGCTGGTTCGCAAGGCCCTGGCCTTCGGGCCTTTCCATGCGCAGTGCCTCGGGCTTGCGCACAAATTGACCAATGATCCGTCCATTGGCGCACGTTTGGAGCGCTTCCAGTCCTTTCCGCTCGAACCCAGCCTGCTCGACTTGTCCTCGGTCATGAACGATCCGGGCAAGGCCCAGCGCAAGCGCGCAAAGCTGCTGGCCGTGCTCCAGGGCATGCCGGGCCATATCCTGGCCGCCGCCCAGCTCCTGCAGCTCGACTATTACAGCGGCATCGAGCGCGGCGACTGGGCGGACAGCTTCATAGTGCCGAAGTTTTTCCAGGCCGAGTGGAACTACCGGCTCTTCCTGCACTACGCCGGGCTTGGCGTTGTGGACAAGGCCATGCTGCTCTGGCCCGGCGTTGCCGGGATGCCGCTGAGCGAAGTGCAGCTCAACCTCGTGGCCGAGCTGCACGCCAGGAATGGCGAGACAGAAAAGGCCCTGGCCAGCTACAGCGAGTCGCTGCTGCTCGACCCGCGCCAGACGCCGGTGCGCCATCGCATGGCGGAACTGGAACACCCGACCCGGGCCGACCATGCGCTGCCTGCGCAGCGGGACGTTTGCATCTGCCTGTACTCCTGGAACAAGGCGGATGATCTGGAAAAGACCCTGGCCAGCCTGGCGCAAACGGACCTCGGCCGGGCCAGGATCCGCGTGCTGCTCAACGGCTGCACGGACCGCAGCGTGGATGTGGTGGAGGCGGCCAGGGCCCTGTTCCCGGACACCGATTACGGCTCGGTCATCCTGCCGGTGAACATCGGCGCGCCAGCCGCGCGCAACTGGCTCGGCTCCTTGCCCGAGGTCCGCGCCAGCGAGTTTGTGGCGTACATCGACGACGATGTGGAGCTGCCCCGTGATTGGCTGGCGCATTTCCTGACGGTCATGCAGAACCACCCCAAGACCACGGTTGTCGGCTGCAAGGTGGTTTTCGGTTCCGAGCCGAGGATGATCCAGTATCTCTACCGCGCCTTTTCCCTGGCTTGCGCTGCGGGCATCAAGCTCACCCAGCCCTGCCAGGTCGGGCAGTTTGATGTCGGCCAGTACGATTTCATCCGCAGCACCGACCACGTCATGGGCTGCTGCCACCTGCTGCGCATGGCCCACCTGGAACATGGCCCGCAATTCGACCTGCGCTACTCGCCCTCGCAGTTGGACGATCTGGCGCACGACCTGGCCGTGCGCGTGGGCGGCGGGGAGGTCCGGTATTGCGGCCTGGTCAAATGCATCCACCACCAGAACACGGGCGGCGGGTTCAAGCGCCGCATGACCAGCGCGCAGCTCGGCCAGGTGCTGGGCAATGACACGAAGCT
>CAZXZF010000025.1:0-19088 GCA_964645095.1 uncultured Desulfocurvus sp.
GCTGGGCATGAACCTCTTCGCCATCTTCCTGCGCGCCTGGCTGCAGCGCCGGGGGCAGAGATAGGGCCTGGCTCAAAATTGACCTTTAGACATCTTTCACTGTCATACGTTTCGCCGTATCGCCACGCGCTCTGAGAGACTGGCGGCAACGTTCATGGCGCTGGTCGCAATCGCATCATGCCTGATCTGGCTGCGATGATTTAGAAACAGACCCTCGCCGCACCAGGGGCAAAAAGAAAAGGGGCCCTTGAAGGCCCCCCTTTCTCGTCTCTCGTCAGCGCGCGCTATTTCTTGATGCGCTTTTCCCAGAGCTTCATGTCCTTCATCTTGTTGCGGCGCTGGCGCTGCAGTTCCTTGCACACCAGCGGGGTCTTCTTGGCGTAGCCCCACTTGGCGCGATACTCGTCCGGGGTCAGGCCGAACTTGATCAGGTGGCGCTTGGTCAGCACCTTGAAGCTCTTGCCGGACTCCAGACAGATGATGCTCTTTTCGCGGATGGCCTTCTTGGGATCACAGGCCGGTACGCTGGCCTCTTCCTCATCGACCTCGGTGGTCAAACACATCTTGCGGATACCGCTCTGCAAGCCCCTGACCATGGAAAGGATTTCGTCCTCCGTCATGGTCCGCACCGTTGCCTGGGCCTTTACTATGTCGAGCGCTTCCTTCAAAAAATCGTCCATCGCGTCCTCCTTGCGGGGTTCGTCCGCTTGGGCGTGGGGTGCAATTGCGCACGGTCTTAAGCGGTCCTGCGGACAGGAAAATACGGAATCAGCTTGCGGATGTAAAGTTGCAATCCATAAAATTATGCACGAAGATATACGTAAGTGCAAAGGGGGCGTAGCCGGACCCCTTCTGGGACACCCTTAATTCATACACCAGGGCTTGCGCTTTACGCCCAGAAGCTTATGTTGGATTCGGAGGAAAGAAACAGGACGGACGACTGGCACGAACATCCCAGGGAGGTCGACATGGACAGAAAACGCTTCGACCCCGAACTGCTCTACGTGGAGTGCGCACGTTGCGGCCAGCCCGTGCTCTGGAGCCCGGGAGACACCACGAACATCCTGGCCTGGGCGGGCATCGACACCGGGAACCTGGACGAGAAGTGCATGATCGTTTCCGATGGCTGCCCGACCTGCATGCCCGGACAGGGCAGCTTCAGCACCCAGGTGGTGCGCCTGCGCAAGAGCCCGGAGGGACGCGCCCGGGTCCAGGGAGCGCCGGTCAACTAGGCTCTCCACACGCCCCCCCAACGGCAAGCCGACTGCAAGGCTGCGCGCCGGAGCCGGGACGAGAGCAAGCTGCTCCGTCCGGTTCCGGTTGCTTTTTGGGCCGCGCGAGGCTCCGGCATCTGGCTGGTGGCTAGGGTCTGTTTCCAAATGATGGATTTTGTTCCCTGGCGAAGAGGGAGCCTATTGGGGGGCCAGGGGGTGTACTCATGCGGTACAGCCCTGGACCAAAATCGGCTCTCGACGACGTCCAGGGGGCAAAAGACGCTTTTAGAAACAGGTCCTAGCCGCCGATGGCCGACATTGCCGTGCCGCAGACGCCCGCCCCCGCGCGCCGGGCCGCCAGGAGCTCGAAGCCCAGGGGCTTGACCTGGCTGGCCAGGCGCAGGATGCGCTCCACGGCGGGCAGGCCGAGCTTCGGGTGGCGCAGCGCCCCGCGCAGGCGGTACACGCGGTCGGAGAACAGGCAGGTGCGCAGCACGCCGCCGCTGGTGATCCTCAGGCGGTTGCAGGAGCCGCAGAAATGGTTGGAGAGCGGCGTGATGAGCCCGAAGCGCCCGGCCCCGCCTTTAATGCCGAACATCTGCGCCGGTCCGGAACCGCCCGAACTGTCCGGGCCGCGCTCGATGGGGGTCAACTCGGCCAGGGTCTTGGCCTCAGCCAAGATGTCCGTGGCGCGCCAGACCTGCTCGGACTTCCACTCGCTTCCGCCCATGGGCATGTACTCGATGAAGCGCACGTCGATGGGCAAGGACCGCGCCAGGTCAAGAAACCCGGCCAGCTCGCCGTCGTTGACCCCGCGCATGGCCACGGCGTTCAGCTTCACGCGGATGCCCGCAGTGAGGCAGGCGTCGATGCCCCGGCGCACCTCCTGGTACAGGTCGGCCCCGGTGACCCGGGCAAAGGTGGCCGGGTTCAGGGTGTCCAGCGAAATGTTGATGCGCGCCACGCCCGCAGCGGCAAGACGGGGGGCGAAAGGCGCGATGAGCGTGGCGTTGCTGGTCAGGCGCAGGTCCAGCTCCGGGAAGCGCGCCCGCGCCGCCTCGATGAATTCCATGAAGCCCCTGCGGGCAAAGGGCTCGCCGCCGGTCAGGCGCACCTTGCCGATGCCCAGCCTGAGCCCCAGGCCCATGAGCTCCAGGAACTCCTCGTAGCGCAGCACCTGGTCGTGGCTGAGCCACTGGCGCATGCGGCTGTCGCAGTACAGGCAGCGCAGGTTGCAGCGGTCGGTGACGGACAGGCGCAGGTAGCTGACGCTCCTTCCCCTGGTATCAGTAAGGCCCCTGGTATCGCTGAGGGCGCCCGCAGGCGGGCTATTTGGCCCGGCGCCCGGCATCGGCGGCCTCCACCTTGGCGGCAGCCTGCTCCACGGCGGAGAGGAACCCGGCGCGCTCGGCCCTCAGGCGCTCGGCCAGGGCCGGATCGCCCAGGGCCAGGATCTGGGCGGCCAGCCAGGCGGCGTTCTTGGCCCCGGCCTTGTCCAGGGCCAGGGTGCCCACGGGGAAGCCTGGAGGCATCTGCACCGTGGCCAGGAGCGCGTCCATGCCGCCGAGCGGCGAGGCTGCCAGCGGCACGCCAAGCACCGGCCTGGTGGTGCGCGCGGCCACGGCCCCGGCCAGATGCGCGGCCATGCCCGCGGCGCAGATGAACACCTGGCAGCCCCCGGCCTCAAGCTCCGCCACCAGGCGCTCGGTGCGCTCCGGGGTGCGGTGGGCGCTCGTCACGGTGAACACGTAGTCGATGCCGAGCTTGTGCAGCACCTCGGCGCAGGGCTTCATCAGGTCCTCGTCGGACGCGCTGCCCATGAACACAGCAACCTTGGCCATGGTCTCGTCTCCTTACTTTTTGCTGCGGGCAATGCCCTTGTCGCCGATGTCGCGGCGGAAATAACAGCCGTCAAAGCCCACCTTGGCCACGGCCTCGTACGCCCTGGCCTTGGCCTCGGCGAGGGTCGCGCCCAGGGCCGTGACGCCGAGCACCCGCCCGCCGCTGGTGACGGTCCTGCCGCCCTCCACCTTGGTCCCGGCCTGAAAGACCTTGACGCCGGGCAATTTGTCGGCGCCTGTTTCGATGGCATCCAGGCCGGAAATCTCCATGCCCTTGGGGTAATTGCCGGGGTAGCCGGGCGCGGCCAGGACCACGCAGATGGCCGTCTCCGGCTTGACGCGCACCATGTCCGGGGTCAGCCGGCCCTCGGCGCAGGCGAACATGATCTCCACCAGGTCCGAGTCCAGGCGCATCAAGAGCGGCTGGCATTCAGGATCGCCGAAGCGCACGTTGTATTCCAGCACCATGGGCCCGCGGGCGGTGAACATCAGCCCGGCGTAGAGCACGCCCTTGAAGGGGTGGCCCGCTGCGGCCAGGTGCTGCAAAATGGGCCGGATGCAGAGCTCGGCGGTCTCGGCGTACTTGGACTCCGGCAGCACCGGGGCCGGGCTGTACGCGCCCATGCCGCCGGTGTTGGGGCCGGTGTCGCCCTCGCCCACGGCCTTGTGGTCCTGGGCGGAGGGCAAAAGCGCGTAGTTCTCGCCGTCGCAGAAGGCCAAAAACGAGGCCTCCTCGCCGACGAGCGCCTCCTCGATGACCACGCGCGCGCCCGCCGCGCCGAAGCTTTTGGCGACCATCATGTCGTCGATGGCCGAGAGCGCCTCATCCACGGTCCTGGCCACGACCACGCCCTTGCCCGCGGCCAGGCCGTCGGCCTTGACCACCAGCGGCGCGCCGTTCTGGCGCACATAGGCGCGCGCGGCCTCGGCGTCGTCGAACACCCCGAAGGGGGCGGTGGGCACGCCGGCTGCGCGCATGACGTTCTTGGCAAAGGCCTTGCTGCCTTCGAGCTGGGCGGCATAGGCGCAGGGGCCGAAGCAGGGGATGCCCTGGGCCGCCAGGGCGTCGGCCAGGCCGAGCACCAGCGGGGCCTCGGGCCCGACCACCACCAGGCCGACCTTCTCGGCCTTGGCCAGTTTGATGAGCCCGGCGATGTCGTCGTCCTTGACAGCCACGTTGGTGGCCTCCCGCGCGGTGCCGCCGTTGCCGGGCGCGGCCAGCACGCGGTCCACCTTATCGGAATCATTGAGCTTCCAGCACAGGGCATGCTCCCTGCCGCCAGAGCCCACAACAAGCACATTCATGGTCTGCTCCAGAGGGGTCGGTTGGTGGCATAGGTCTAGTGAAAACGGCGCGGATTTGCAAGGCGGCCCGCGGTTCCGCTTTTTCAGGAAAAACCCAAAATATTGCTTGCGCTGGTCCGGCAAAGTTATATTATTCGCATATTCGTAACCCGTTCCGACACTGCACCAGCAAACGCTTGAGGAGGTCCGTCATGAGCATGATGAAGGCGCAATCCGCCAAGGGCCCGGCCAAGGCCGTGTCCAAGGCTCCGGCCAAGGCCCCGGCCAAGGCCATGCCCAAGCTTCCGGCCAAGGCCGTGACCAAAGCCGTGGCCAAGCCCGTGGCCAAGGCCCCGGCGAAGAAGAAAAACAGCCAGGAGGCCCTGCTGGCGCGGGTCGAAGCCGTGCGCCTGATGCAGCGCGAGGAAGGCCATTTCGACTGCTTCGGCAGGGCTGGCAGCGGCTACTGCGACCAGGGCGCTTGTGCGCACCACGCCGAGTGCATGAGCGTCTCGCGGATGATGCACGCGATGTGATGGTGCACGCCATGTAAGGACGGGAGCCCAGACGCCGCCCCCCCTCCTGCCCGCCGCCCCCTCCGGCGGTTCGAGGTGGCAATCGCCATGTCCCCTGGGGCAGCCCTTTCCCTGCGCGGCCGAATCCCGTACACTGCCGCCCATGACGAAAAAAAGCGACCTGAGCCCGCGCCAAAGCCTCCGGGGCTTCGTCTTTGCGGCGCCCTGGAACCTGCTCCTGCTCACGGCGGGGTCCTTCCTGGTGGGCTTTGCCGTGAAGTCCGTGGCCGTGCCGCACGGCCTGCTCACGGGCGGGGTCTCGGGCCTGGCGCTGTTGTGCTATTACGTGCTGCCAGCGCTCGATCCCGGCCTCTGGTACTTCCTGCTCAACGTGCCGATCATGCTCCTGGGCCTCAAGCTGGTGAGCCGCCGCTTCGTGCTCTACAGCCTGTACGGCATGGCCGCCACCAGCCTGTTCATCGACCGCATCACCTACGTTTTGCCCGTGGCCGACCCCTGGCTGGCGGTCATCGCCTGCGGCGTGACCCTCGGCGCGGGCATCGGCGTGGCCCTGCGCTCGCTCGGCTCCACCGGCGGCGCGGACATCCTGGCAGTCATCATGCGCGAGCGCTACAACATGCCCATCGGTCGCTTCGAGTTTTTTTTCAACCTCGGTGTATTCGCCCTGGGCCTGGCCTTTTTGAAGCTGGAGGCCGTGCTCTACTCCGTGGCCATGAACTTCCTGGTGAGCTGGGTGGCCGAGGCCTGCCTGTCGCTGTTCAGCGAGCGGCGCATGGCGCTGGTGATCGCAAAGCACCCCGAGGCCATCGTCCAGGCCGTGCTGCACACCCTGGGCCGCGGGGCCACGGTGCTCGACGCGCGCGGCGGCTGGAGCGGCGAGGAGCGCAAGGTCGTCTTGACCATGCTGAACAACCTGGAGATGAAGCGCCTGGAGGAGCTGGTCTACAACATCGACCCCGACGCGTTCACCATCATGGGCTCGGGCTTCCACGTCCTGGGCCAGGGCTTCTCCAAAAGGAAGGTGTACTGACATGCGCCCCATTGCTCTCTTGACCGACTTCGGCCTCACCGACCCCTACGTGGGCCAGATGCACGCAGCCCTCACGCGCCTGGCCCCTGGCGCGCCGCTCATCGACATCAGCCACCAGGTGGAGCCGTACGGCGCGGCCCAGGCGGCCTTCTTCCTGGCCGCAAGCGCCCCGCACTTCCCCAGGGACACGGTGTTCCTGTGCGTGGTCGACCCCCGCGTGGGCACCAGCCGCAGAATCCTGGGCGCACAGGCCGGCTCCCAGAGCTTCCTGGCCCCGGACGGCGGGCTCCTGGACCTGCTGCTGGACACCCCGGGCCTGCCCCCGGCCCGCATCTTCGATCTCTCGGCCGCGGCCACGGACTACGGCCTCTCGGCCACCTTCCACGGCCGCGACATCTTCGCGCCCCTGGCCGCGCGGCTCTCCGCCGGGGAGGCCATGGAGGCCCTGGGCTCCCCCCTGACCAGGGACGACGTGGTCAGGCAGACCTGGGCCAAGCCCCAGGCCGAGGACGGGGCCGTGCTGGCCCATGTGCTGCATGTGGACCACTTCGGCAACTGCGTGCTCTCCCTGCGCCAGGGCTTCCTCTTTGCCGGCACGGTGGCCGGGCTGTCCCTGGAGCCGGGCGAGGGCCTGGCCCTGCGCCGGGTGCGCGCCTACGCCGAGCTTGGCCCCGGCGAGCCGGGCCTGCTCCTGGGCAGCCAGGGCTTCTACGAGCTGGCCGCCTACCAGGATTCCGCCGCCGCGCGGCTGACCTTGAGCCCCGGCGACCCGGTGCGCATCCTGTACCCTGAAGGCCTGGAGCAGCTGAACCCGTGAGCGCTCCCGCACGCTTCCTGGCCACCCTGGGCTTCCTCTCGCGGCTGGCGCCCGCGCGCATACTGCCGGAAGACGACATGCGCCGGAGCATGTTCCACCTGCCGCTGTGCGGACTGGTCATCGGGGCTGTCGTCGCAGCGGCCATCGCAGGCCCGGCCGCCCTGGGGCTCCTGGCGGGCAGGCCGCAGGTCCAGGCCTGGCTGGCCGTGGCACTTCTCGCCTGGGTCACGCGCGGGCTGCACCTGGACGGGCTGTCCGATGTGGCTGACGGCGCAGCCGCCCACGTGGAGCCGGAGCGCTTCTGGACCATCATCAAGGACAGCCGCTGCGGCGCCTTTGGCGTGGCCGCGCTGGTCCTGGCCCTGGGCGGGCAGAGCGTGCTCTTTGCCGAGATCCTGCATGGCGGCGACTGGTGGGCCATCGTCTGGGCCGTGGTCTTTGGCCGCGCCTGCGCCGTGCTCTTCGGCCTCTCGGCCCGGGCTTACGTCCGGCCCGGCCTGGGCGGACTGTTCTTGTCCGGGGCCACCTGGCCCGCCGCCCTCTGGGCCGTGGCCTGCGCCCTGGCCCCGGCGCTCTGGCTCAGGCCCCTGGCCGCAGCCTGGGCCGTGGCCGCCGCCCTGGTGCTGCTCACGCCGCTGCGCCGCCTGGTCACGGCCGTTCGCGGGGTCAACGGCGACTTTCTGGGCGCGGCCATCACCCTGGGCGAGATTTCCGCCGGGCTGGGCTTTGTCCTGGCCAGCACCGCCTGAACCTTCCACACCTGGAGGCAATCATGCTGCCGACAATCCTGCCGACAATCCGACACGCAAGGCTGCGCTATTTTCTCGCCGCCCGCCTGGCCTTGGCCATCTGTCTGACCCTGGTTGCCTGCCTGGCCCTCTCCGGCTGCGTCCAGGCCAACGTCAGCCTCTTCGGCGAACCCGGAAAGCCCTACAAAGAGCAGGTGCTGGACGGCAAGGGCCCGGACAAGGTCCTGCTCCTCGGCGTCGACGGCCTGATCAGCGACCACACGCGCCAGGGCCTCCTGCGCACCAGGCCGAGCACCGTGCAGGAACTGGTGGCGCAGCTCAAGCTGGCGCGCCAGGACACGGACATCAAGGCCGTGGTGCTCAAGATCGACTCGCCCGGCGGCACCACCATTGCCAGCGACATCCTCTACCACGAGCTCATGACCTACAAGGAAGCGAGCAAGATCAAGCTGGTGGCGGCCATGATGGGCCTGGCGGCCTCGGGCGGGTACTACGTGGCCCTGCCTGCGGACCATATCCTGGCGCACCCGACAACCATCACCGGCAGCGTGGGCGTGATCTTCCTGCAGCCGCGCGTGGCCGGGCTCATGGAAAAGCTCGGGGTGGGCATGGACGTGAGCAAGTCCGGCACGCTCAAGGACATGGGCTCGCCCTTCCGCGCCGCCACCGAGGAGGAGAAGAAGATCGTCAACGCCATGACCAGGGCCCAGGCCACGCGCTTTCTGGAGCTGGTGCAGAAGCACCGCAACCTTGAGCCTGCGGCGCTGGGCATCGTGGCCTCGGCCCGGGTGTTTGGCGCGGCCGAGGCCAAGGACCTGGGGCTCATCGACTCCGTGGGCTACCTGGACGACGCCCTGGCCACGGCCAAGAGCCTGGCCGGGCTGCAAAAGGACGCCACGGTGGTGACCTACCGCCGCCACCCGGCCGCCGACGGCACCTACTATCTGCCCGGCGTGGAGGCCGAAGGCGGCCGCCCGACGGTCATCAACCTGGACCTGGACGGGCTTTTGCCGCCCCAGGCGGGCATGTACTACCTCTGGGCTCCGGCATACGGTCAGTAGAGGAGAATCGCGCCCCGGCCTTGTGCGCGGGGGGGCTCTCTGCTATGACTACGTAGTCTGCTCCCCAGGGCAGAGCAAACCAGGCCAGACGTCCAGCCACGGTCCGCTCCCTCTGCGGCCTGAACAAGGAAGCGCATGTTCGCCGTGCCCGACCTACGCCGTTCCCTCACCGCCAAGGTGCTCCTGGGGCTGCTGCTCCTGGGCCTGCTCTTTGTCGCCGTCTACGTCACCGCGCGCTTCCTGAACATCCGCTCCTCGGTCATCGAGCGCGAGAGCGCCCGCGCCCTGCTCCTGGCCGAGCCCATGCACTTCGCCCTGGAGAACCTGGGCGAGAGCCACCCGGAGATCACCACCGAGACGGACCGGCTCCAGCGTCTGGTGGGCTACCTTGCCCGGACCAAGGGCCTGAAGTCCGTGGCCGTCATGGACGCCTCGGGCCGCAGGTTCCTGGCCGCCTCCGGCGACCCGGAGCTCCTGCGCGGCGCGGGCGGCGACCTGCCCCAGCGCTCCCAAAGCCTTGACCGGCCCCTGGCCGAGGCCTCCGCAGACGGCCAGGCCCTGCTCGTGGCCGTGCCCCTCAGGCGGGGGCCTGTGGGCGGCGCCCCGTCCAAGACCTTTGGCGTGCTGGTGGCCCGGTACGACCTGGCTGGCCCCATTGCCGAGCGCCAGAGCCAGAGCCTGCGCGACATCGGAGTTTTGGCCGTGGGCATGCTGACCATTATTCTGGTGGTCCTGGTGGGGCTCAGGGTCACCATCCTGGACCCGCTGGGTCGTCTGGCCGGGCAGGCCGCAGCCCTGGGCGCGGGCGACCTCTCCTCACGCAGCGGCGTCATCGTGCCGTCCGGCGGCGGCGACGAGATCACGCGCCTGGCCGCCGGGTTCGACCGCATGGGCGCCGAGCTTGAGGCCGCAGCCGCGGCCCAGGCCCGCCTGCACGAGGAGCTGCGCGCCAGCGAGGCCAGGGGCCGCGCCGTGTTCCAGCACGCCAGCGTCGCCATCTCCCAGGGCGACCGGGAGGGCCGCATCCTGGACGCCAACCCGGCCTTCCTGAAAATCTGGGGCTACACCCTGGAGGAGCTGCGCGGCGTGCGCTGGCTCGACCTGACCCACCCCGACGACCGCGCCGAGAGCCAGCGCGAGAGCCAGCGCCTCGCGGCCGGGGTGATCGACGGCTTCGGCCTGGAGAAACGCTACGTCCGCAAGGACGGGCAGATCGTCTGGGCCAGCGTCAACGTGGCCTCCATGCGCGACGAGAACGGCGAGGTGCAGATGCTCGTCCTGGTGGCCGAGGACATCACCAGCCGCAAGACCGCCGAGCAGGACAAGGCCGAACGCGAGGAGCTGTTCCAGGCCATGTTCGAGGACAACCGGGCCATGCAGCTCCTGGTTGATCCGGAGAACGCGGCCATCATCGACGCCAACCGCGCCGCCAGCGCCTTCTACGGGTACAGCCGGGAAGAGCTGCGGGGCCTGGGCCTCGAAGACCTCAGCACCCTGCCCCTTGAGCTGATCCGCAGAAACATGGCCGAGGCCAAGGAACACGGCGGCGTCTTCCATGTCACGCACCGCCTGAAGGACGGCAGCCTGCGCCATGTGGAGGCGCGTTCCGGTCCTTTCAACGTGGGCGGGCACATCCTGCTTTTATCCACCATCCAGGACATCACGGAGCGCCTGCACGCCGAGGCGGCCCTGAAGGAGACCGAGGAGCGCCTGCGCGAGCTCATCAATGTCATGGACGAGGGCGTGGCCCTGACCAACGCCGAGGGCCGGCTGACGTTTGTGAATCCGGCCTTTGCGCGCCTGTTGGGCGCGAGCCCGGAAGCCCTGGAGGGCCTGGGCTACGAGGACCTGATGGACCCGGAGAGCGCCGCGGTGAACAAAACGCGCATGGACGCCCGGAGCAAGGGTTCGCGTGAGCCGTACGAGGCTGTGATCCAGCGCCAGGACGGCAGCCGGGCGCTGGCCCGCATCACGCCCTTCCCGCTGTTCTCCCGCGAGGGCGAGTACCAGGGCTCCTGCGCCATCGTCAGGGACATCACCCAGACCCGCGCCCGCGAAGAGGCCGGCCATCTGCGCCGCATCCGCCGCAACGCCCTGTTGCGCCTGCACGAGATGCACAACGTCAGCCGCAAGGACCTGCTGGACTTCGCCCTGGAGCAGGTCCAGGCCCTCACCGCCAGCCCTCTGGGCTACATTTTCACCTTTGACGACGTGCGCCGCCAGTTCACCCTGTACTCCTGGTCCGCAGGCGCCATGAAGCAGTGCGCCGTGACCAACCCGCGGACCGTCTACGACCTGGACGCCACCGGCCTCTGGGGCGACGCCGTGCGCCTGCGCGAGCCGGTGCTCATGAACGACTTCGCCGCGCCCGACCCGCGCAAGAAGGGCCTGCCCGAGGGGCACGTGCAGCTCGCGCGCTTTCTGACCCTGCCGGTGATCCGCGCCGGGCGCGTGGTGGCCGTGGTCGGTGTGGGCAACAAGCAGGAACCCTACAACGACGAGGACGTGACCCAGCTCAGGCTCTTCACCGACGCCCTGTGGAGCGTGCTGGAGCGCCAGGAGGCCCTGGCGCAGCTGAGCGCCGTCAATGAGCGCTTCCACCTGGCCGTGCGCGCCGGACGCATCGGCCTCTGGGACTGGGATCTGGCCAGCGGGGCCATGCACTGCGACGCCTACATGGAGAAGAGCTTCGGCCTCTCCGGGCACGACCTCACCGGCACCCCGGAGGACTGGCTCTGCCGCGTGCATGCCGAGGACCGCCCGCGCGTGCGCCAGGACCTGGAGATCGCCCGGGCCACGGGCGGGCGCTTTGAGCAGTCCTTCCGCGTCCTGGGGCAGGGCGGCTCGGTCCTGCACATGGATTCCCTGGCCGTGACCTACCTGGGGGTCGAGGACAAGCCCCTGCGCATGGTCGGCGTGAACATCGACGTCACCAGCCAGCGCCAGGCCGAGGAGCAGGTGGCCGAGAGCCAGCGCTTCCTGCAGACCGTCATCGACACCCTGCCCACGCCCTTTGTCTGCAAGGGCGCCGACGGACGCTACCTGCTGGTGAACCAGGCCTTCACGCAGCTCTACGACCTGCCCCCGGAGCAGGTGCTGGGCCATACCATGGGCGAATTCGCCCCGCCCGAGATTGCGGACGCGCACATGGCCCAGGACCAGCTGCTCCTGGCCGACCCGTCGAGCCCGCCGCTGGAGTACGAAGTATCCTACGCCCAACCAGGCGAAGCCACGCGCCACTGGCTCGTGGTCAAGTCGCATCTGCCCCTGTCCGGGGGCCGCAAACCTGGCCTGGCGGCCATCACCCTGGACATCACCGCGCGCAAACGGACGGAAGAGGCCCTGCGCCAGGCCAAGGCCGCAGCCGAGGCCGCCACCCTGACCAAGGCCCAGTTCCTGGCCAACATGAGCCACGAGATCCGCACGCCGCTCGGCGGAGTCATCGGGGCCGCCAAGCTCCTGGCCCAGTCCAAGCTGTCCAGCGACCAGCGCCAGCTGGCCGAAATGGCTGTGGAGTCCGGCCGGGCGCTTTTGGCCATCGTCAACGACATCCTCGACTTCTCCAAGATCGAGGCCGGGCGGCTGGACCTCAGGCCCGCGCCCTTTGCCCTGCGCGCCGACCTGGAAGCCGTGGCCGCGCCCTTCCGGCTGCTGGCCGGGCAGCGCGGCCTGGCTCTTGAGCTTGTGGTCCACAAGAACACCCCGGACGCGGTGGTGGCCGACAGCGGACGCCTGGACCAGGTGCTGCGCAACCTCCTGGGCAATGCCGTGAAGTTCACGGAAAAGGGGACAATCACCCTGGAGGTCACCACCGATCCAAACTGCCCCATCCCAAAAAGCGCGGCCTGCGTGCGCTTCACCGTGCGCGACACCGGCGCCGGCATCAGCCCGGACTTCCTGCCGCACCTCTTCCAGAGCTTCAGTCAGGCCGACGAGTCCTACGGCAAGCGCCACGGCGGCACCGGCCTGGGCTTGGCCATCAGCAGAAGCCTGGTGGAGCGCATGGGCGGCCGCCTTGAGGTCGAGAGCGCCCTGGGCGCAGGCAGCGCCTTCTGCTTCACCCTGTGCCTGCCCCTGGCCGCGCAGGACCAGCTCCCCGCCGAGCCCGGAACCATCGCTGCGGGCGGCCCGAAGGCCCGGCAAACCCAGCCCCTGCGCGTACTGCTGGCCGATGACAACGAGATCGGGCGCATCCTCCTGGAGCGCATCCTGAAGGACGCAGGGCACACGACCGTCAGCGTGGGCGACGGGCTCGAAGTCCTGGCCGCCCTGGCCCGCGAGTCCTTCGACCTGGTGCTCATGGATGTGCAGATGCCCGAGGTCGACGGCCTCACCGCCACCCGGAAAATCCGCCAGGGCCTGGCCGGGGCGCAGAACACCAACATCCCCGTCGTGGCCCTCACGGCCTATGCCCAGGCCGAGGACCGGGAGCGCTTCCTGGCCGCTGGCTTGGACGACTACGTGCCCAAGCCGGTGGAGGAGAGCGACCTTTTGGCCGCCATGCGCCGGGCCACAAGCCTGCGGGCCGGGCACGGCGCGGACCAGGGCCGCGGCCCCGCAACGCTCCAGGCCAGCGCAGCCCCCGGCCGGAGCGATCCGGCCCTGAGCCCGCGCTTCGACCTGGGCTTCCTGGAGCGCTCCTTTGGCGAGCGCAGCGACCTCCTGGCCGACATGCTGGTCCAGTTCCAGACCATGAGCCTGCCCGAGATCGAAGGGAATCTGCGCCAGGCCCTGGCCGCCCGGAACATGCTCAAGACGCAGCGGGTGGCCCACAAGGCCAGGGGCACCTTTGGCACCGTGGGCGCTCGCCGCGCCGTGCTGCTGGCCCAGGCCGCCGAGAAGGCCGCCGTCCAGGGCGACGCGGAAGCCCTGCGCCGCCACGCCGAGGCGCTGCTGGTCGAGATCGCCGCCCTGGACGGACACCTGCGGCAGGGGCGGCCCTGGCCGGACGCCAACTCCGAGCAGGGGCCCGAGCCAGGAGCCAAGCCCCGGCCCGAAGAGGGCAAGGCCTGATGCGCGCGCCCTGGGTATCTGCGGCGCATCTTGAGGCTTCCAGCGAAGCCTCCATCGAGGCCATAATCCGCGAACTGGGGCTGGTGCCCCTGCCCGAGGAGGGCGGCCTCTACGCCGAGACCTACCGCTCCGGCGGCGTCATCCCCGGCAAGGCCATCCCGGGCCGCCACGCAGGCCCGAGGTCTTGCGCCACGGCCATCTATTATCTCATCACCCCCGAGCGCTTCTCCGCCCTGCACCGCGTGGCCAGCACCGAAATTTTCCACTTCTACCTGGGCGACCCCGTGGACATGCTCCAGCTGCACCCGGACGGCACAGGGGCGATGCTGACCATCGGCACCGACCTTTTGTCCGGGCAGCGGCCCCAGGTGGTGGTCCGGCGCGGGATCTGGCAGGGCACGCGGCTGCGCCCCGGCGGACGCTTCGCCCTGCTCGGCTGCACCGTGTCCCCGGGCTTTGAGTACGAGGACTACGAGCACGGCCGCCGCGTGGAGCTTCTGGCCGCCTATCCGGCCTTTGCCGAAGAGATCGCGCTGCTGACGCCAGAAGGCTAGGGCCGCAACGCAACCGGGCCGATCACCAGGGCGGATCAACCGGGCTGATCACCAGGGCTGATCAACCGGACAAATCAGGACGCTCATCGTCTTCTCCTCCATCATCCCCGGCCGAAAGGTCGATCATAAGCTCCACCGCCCGCGCCGGGCCGGCCGGGGTGGCGTCCTTGCCGCCCGCATAGCGCGCGGGCTTGAGCGTCTTGAGCAGGAACATCAACAGCTGGTCCGAATGCTTGACGGTGTTGCCGCACTCCCGGCCCTGGTGGAACACCGGCACCTCCACGCCCGTGAGCGCGCGGCGCACCGCCTCGGACTCCAGCGCGGCCACGGCCAGGCCCAACTCGTCCAGCTCGCCCTGGCCGGGGCACTCGTCCGCATCGTCCTGGACCTGAGCCCGCAGACGCCTGGCCGCATCCAGCGGGATTTCTGCGGCCCTTGCCGCCGCCGCCATGCTCCCCGTGGCCTTGTACGTCCTGCGAAACAGTGAAATCTTGCGTTTCTCCATGCATTCCTCCCCGCCTGTTCCCCGGCCCGGTGCGCCGCAAAAGCCCGCCAAGGGTCCCAGACCGCTGAAACTGTTGACACTTATTCTAGAACTTTCCGTAACCACCTGCGGCGAATGGACATATTTCTCTTGCATCGGCCAGGGGGAGTGATAGAACAGCACACACAGGGAAGGATGGGCCTTTCCTGCTATCACTTCCACCCGCCAAGGAGTCTTTGTTATGAAGAAAGCCATCATCGCCATGTCCATGATCCTCGCCTTTGCCGGCGTTTCCTTCGCCGCCGACGCCGCCGCTCCGGTCGAGAAGCCCGCCGCCGAGGCCGCCGCCCCCGCCAAGAAGGAGAAGAAGGCTGTCAAGAAGACCGCCAAGAAAGCCTCCAAGAAGGCCGCCGCTGCCGAGAAGAAGGCCGCCGAGTAAATTTGACCCGGCCCGAGGCGCTTAAGCGGCTCTGGGCTCTTCGCTCGACATTCCGGACGGGCTCCCGGGTTTTCCCTGGAGCCCGTTTTTTTTACGCCGTCAGTATAGCACGGGGTTTGCGGCCCGGATAAAAATGGACGCTTTTTGGCCGCAAAAAAGACAAAAATTCCGGGTTGACAGCCTGTGGCGAAAGCCCCGGCCACCCCCTCTCCAGGGCCTCCGCCCCGCTGCTCCGCGCCTGAGTGCAGAAAAATGCGCGCCCCGCAGCCCTTGGCCCTTGTGCTTTTGCGCCAAAAAGCCTTGTCCTGCCTGCATCGCCAGCAGCTAGATTTTTCTAGAGTATGTTGATAAAGTACGTAGACAGTGGCCATCCGTCCCATTTGACCAAATAATTTCGCCTATCCCGTGTTCCGAACCCTCAAGCCTGCGCAAGGAAACCCTCAATGACCGCGACCAAGTCTGCCGTTGACCTGCCCCCCATGCCCTCCGACCTGCCCGATGTGGCCCTGAACGACAACGCCAAGGTGGTGCTCGCACGCCGCTATCTGCGCAAAGACGCGGAAGGCAAGCCCTATGAGCTGCCGCGCGAGCTGTTCTGGCGCGTGTCGGCCAAGATCGCGGCCCAGGAGGCCAATTTCAAGGGCGGCAAGGCCAAGGTGGCGGCGCGCGCGCGCGAGTACTACGACCTCCTGACCAGCTTCAAGTTCCTGCCCAACTCGCCCACGCTCATGAACGCGGGCACGGACCTGGGCCAGCTTGCGGCCTGCTTCGTGCTGCCCGTGGGCGACTCCATCGAGCAGATCTTCGACGCCGTGAAGCACGCCGCGCTCATCCACAAGTCCGGCGGCGGCACGGGCTTCTCCTTCTCGCGCCTGCGCCCCACGGACTCCCGCGTGGGCTCCACCGGCGGCGTGGCCTCGGGCCCGCTCTCCTTCCTGCGCATCTTCAACACCGCCACCGAGCAGATCAAGCAGGGCGGCACCCGTAGAGGCGCCAACATGGGCATCCTGCGCGTGGACCACCCGGACATCCTGCGCTTCATCCGGGCCAAGGAGCGCGAGGGCGACCTGAACAACTTCAACCTCTCGGTGGGCCTCACCGAGGCCTTCATGCAGGCCGTGGACAAGGACGAGGAGTACGACCTCATCGCGCCGCACAACAAGGCCGTCATCGAGCGCCTCAAGGCGCGCGAGGTCTTTGCCCTGCTCGTGCAAAAGGCCTGGGAGTCCGGCGATCCGGGCATGGTCTTCCTCGACCGCATCAACCGCGACAACCCCACCCCGCAACTGGGCGAGATCGAGGCCACCAACCCCTGCGGCGAGCAGCCGCTCTTGCCCTACGAGGCCTGCAACCTGGGCTCCATCAACCTGGCCGCCTTCTACGACGAGAACGCGCGCGAGGGCATCGACTGGGAGGGGCTCAAGACCGTCATCCACCAGAGCGTGCGCTTCCTGGACAACGTCATCGAGGCCAGCGTCTACCCGCTGGACCTGATCACCGAGATGGTGCGCACCAACCGCAAGATCGGCCTGGGGCTCATGGGCTTCGCCGACCTCTTGTACCAGCTGGGCGTGAGCTACAATTCCCAGGAGGGCGTGAGCCTGGCCGAGCGCCTCATGGCCTTCATCCAGGACGAGTCCAAGCTGGCGTCCAAAGCCCTGGCCGACGAGCGCGGGCCCTTCCCGGCCCATGCGGGCAGCACCTACGCCGCCAAGAAGCAGGGGCCCTACCGCAACGCCACCACCACCACCATCGCGCCCACGGGCACCCTGTCCATCCTGGCGGGCTGCTCCTCGGGCATCGAGCCGCTCTTCGCCCTGTCCTTCACGCGCACGGTCATGGACAACGACAAGCTGGTCGAAGCAAACCCCTTCTTCGAGGCCGCACTGAAAAAGGCCGAGGCCTACAGCCCCAAGCTCATGGAAGAGGTGGCCAAGATCGGCTCCATCCAGGCCATGGAATACCTGCCCGCCGAGATCCGCCGCGTCTTTGTCACGGCCATGGACGTCGAGCCCATCTGGCACCTGAAGATGCAGGCCGCCTTCCAGAAGTACACCGACAACGCCGTGTCCAAGACCGTGAACCTGCCGGGCAGCGCCACCCAGGAAGACATCTGGGACATCTACTGGAAGGCCTACGAGTACGGCTGCAAGGGCGTCACCGTGTACCGCGACGGCTGCAAGGCCGACCAGGTGCTCTGCACCGGCGACGGCCAGGAGAAGAAGGACGGCGTCGAGGAAGTCAAGCCCAAGACCGTGGTCCGCAAGCGCCCGGACATCGTCTACGGTTTCACCCAGAAGATCGACACGGGCCTGGGCGCGCTGTACCTGACCATCAACGAGCAGGACGGCAAGCCCTTTGAGGTCTTCGCCACCATCGGCAAATCCGGCCGGTCCATCACCGCCAAGGCCGAGGCCATCGGCCGGCTGGTGTCGCTGGCGCTGCGCTCCGGCGTCGAGGTGCGCGACATCGTGGAGCAGCTCAAGGGCATCGGCGGCGAGCACCCCAAGTTCCAGAAGAAAATCCTGCTGCAGTCCATCCCGGACGCCGTGGCCTGGGTGCTGGAGAACCGCTACATGTCCGGCGAGAAGCACGCCAGCGCGCACGCCAACGCGCTGAACAAGGAGATGTGCCCCGAATGCGGCGAGGCCCTGACCTTTGAGGAAGGCTGCCACTGCTGCAAGTCCTGCGGCTACACCAAGTGCGGGTAGAAGGGAGAGAATAGCTTCTGGCGAGCCCTGGAAAAATAGGGAAGCACTCCAGAGGAAGCCGCAGCACAAACCTGCCGCTTCGCCATGTCAAAAGGGCTGGCTCAGGGAAAACCTGGGCCAGCCCTTTTAGGTCTATACAGGGGTTCCAAGGGGCCTGAAGGCCCCTTGGCCGCCGGAGGCTCCCCCTTCTCCCTACAGCACCGGCAGGTAGCGGTCGATCTCGTACTGCGTGACCTGGGTGCGGTAGCGGTCCCACTCCATGATCTTGTTCTCATAGAGCTTGTTGAAAATATGGTCGCCCAGGGTCTCGCGCACCAGGGCGCTCTTCTTCATCTCCTCGGCGGCTTCGAACAGGTTGCCCGGCAGGGAGGCGATGTTGTGGGAGTCGAGCGTGGCCTGGTCCATGTGGAAGATGTCCGTCTCCACGGGATCGGGCAGCACGTAATTCTGCTCCATGCCCTTGAGGCCGGCGGCCAGCATCACCGCGAAGGTCAGGTAGGGGTTGGCCGCCGGGTCCGGGCAGCGCAGCTCCATGCGCGTGGCGGCCTCCTTGCCCGGCTTGTACATGGGCACGCGCACCAGGGCCGAGCGGTTCCTGCGCGCCCAGGCCACGTACACCGGGGCCTCGTAGCCCGGCACCAGGCGCTTGTAGGAGTTCACCCACTGGTTGGTGACGCAGGCGAACTCCCGCGCGTGCTTCAAGATGCCCGCGATGTAGCTCTTGCCCTCGGGCGAGAGGTGGTACTGGTCGGACGGGTCGAAGAACAGGTTGCGTCCGTTCTTGAACAGGCTCTGGTGCACGTGCATGCCCGAGCCGTTCTGGCCGTAGATGGGCTTGGGCATGAAGGTGGCGTAGGCCCCGTGCTTGCGCGCCACCTCCTTGACCACCACGCGGTAGGTCATGGTGATGTCGGCCATCTTGAGCGCCTCGGCGTAGCGCATGTCGATCTCGTGCTGGCTCGGGGCCACCTCGTGGTGGCTGTATTCGATGGCCACGCCCATCTTCTCCAGGGCGAAGATGATGTCGCGGCGGATGTTGTTGCCCAGGTCCAGCGGCGGGGCGTCGAAGTAGCCGCCCTGGTCCAGGAGCTCGGTGCCACGGTCATTGGCGAAGAGAAAGAACTCCAGCTCCGGCCCCACGTAGTAGGTGTAGCCCTTCTCGGCGCACTTGGAGAGCACGCGGCGCAGGCAGTAGCGCGAGTCCGCGGCGTAGGGCTGGCCGTCCGGGGTGTGGATGTCGCAGAACATGCGCGCCACCGGGCGTTCGCTGGGCCGCCAGGCCAGGACCTGGAAGGTGGTGGGGTCGGGCATGGCGATCATGTCCGACTCCTCCACGCGGGCGAAGCCCAGGATGG
>CAZXZF010000026.1:0-18679 GCA_964645095.1 uncultured Desulfocurvus sp.
ACAGCTTCCGCGCGGTTCCTTTCCTTCAATTTGCCACGGCGGCAGCCCTTGCCACCTTGCTGCTCCAGGGGGCCAGCAGGTTCTAGCCGACGAGTTTCCTTATCTCCTTGGCGGCCCCTGTGGGGCCGCTTTCCTTTTTCCTTCTTTCCTTTTCCTTCTTCCTTTTCTTTCAATACCTCCCTTTCCTTTAACGTCAGAAGGTCCTTTCCGTGAAGTATGATATCGTGCGCCTGTACAAACTTGGTCATGCTGCCCCGGCAAGGGGCAGAGGCTTTTGGGCGAGTCTGGCGCCAATTTCTTGTGGGCTTAAACAAAGACGAGGGGCCAGGTAGGGTCTCTCAGGAGACCTGAGGCCTCTCTACGGGCCTGTTTTCGCACTACTCCCGATTTTGTGGAGGTGGCGTATGTCTCGAAGAGCCCCTTGGGTTGGGAAGTCTATTTTTTCATCCACCACAGTGCCTTCCGAACCAGCCACCCGGTGGAACCGTGTAGCCGGTGTCCTGAATGTTGGGAGCGTCTTGCGCGAGTGCTCCTGGTATTCAGGAATGGTTGACGGGAAGGAGAAGGGCACAACGTAGATACACAGTAATTTTATACTATTACGATAGCGGCAGTATTGGCAGGGTTCTTGATAGGGCCAGACCATGGTCATTGTCCATGCCTCAGACTTCTGTTGGTCCAGAAGTTCTGACTGTGACCATCGCTTGCAAGATTCTAGTGCGGGAAGTCTTTCTCATCCCTCTGCATTGTTACAATTTTATCCCAACGCTCCCCGTGTGCCAAAGGGCGCCAATCAGGAGCAGGAGAGCGCGAACATGATGGGAAAGGACGCTGTGCCAACAGAGTGCCAGGGGGTGGACTTCAGCAAAGCTGTGGATCGCATGTCCGGGAAGATGGGAGCACTGTATTTGTCGGCCGGAGAACAGCGGCTGCGCGAGTTGGACCAGGCCATGGCGGCCGGGAGCCCCTCTGCGGTCATGGACGCCGCCCATTCCTTGGCCAGCTTGACGGGCCTATGGCCCATCAAGGCCTTGGAGGGCTACGCCAGAGAGATCTATGCCGCAGGGGAAAGAAACGAGTTGGCGGCGGCCCACCATGCCCACGAGCGGCTTCAGGTTGTCCTGGGTTGGGTTCTCGTGAAGCTGCGCAGCCTTGGGTATGGCGCCAATGCATTGTAACGATTTGCCTGAATCCTGGCGCTTGGGTATGGTGGTAAGCAGGACTTTCCCTCGTCGTGCGCGGCACCATTACCAAAGAGACATGTGAGGCAACTGGTGACCAGAGTCTGCATCATCGATGACGATGAATTCTTCGCGAGCCTGCTCGCATCCATGCTCTCCGGCCCCGAGGTTGAGACGGCAGTGGTTCGGGATATGGCACAGGCGAAAATACTGCTGTCAGAGATGGACTTCGACGTGGTGCTCCTCGACGTTCGCCTGCCGGACGGCAACGGGCTAGATCTGGCGCCGAGCATCAAAGAGCTGCCCTCGGCCCCTGAACTCATCATCATGACCGGCCTGGGTGATCCTGACGGTGCGGAGTTGGCCATACGCAGCGGAGCCTGGGACTACATCCAAAAGACCGGCTCGCCGGAAGGGCTGCAGCTTTCGATTAAAAGGGCGCTTGAGTTCAGGAAGAGCAAGCAGTCTGCTCAGCCTGTGGAGCGACGCGGCATCGTGGGCGAAAGCCCCCGGATTTTGGAATGCATCCGGCAGATATCCACGGCTGCCCGAAGTTCGGCCAACGTGCTTATCCTGGGTGAGACAGGCACCGGCAAGGAGATCTTCGCCCGGGCCGTGCACGCCAACAGCCCACGCAAGAGCAAGAATTACGTCGTGGTGGACTGTGCCTCGCTCCAGGAGGCGCTGGTCGGCAGCGACCTCTTCGGCCACCGCAAGGGCGCCTTTACGGGGGCCGTATCGGACAAAGTCGGGGTGCTCCAGCGCGCCGATGGCGGCACCCTCTTTCTAGACGAGATCAGCGAGCTTTCCCTGGAATTGCAGAAAAGCTTCCTGCGCCTGCTAGAGACGCGAACCTTCCGCCCCCTGGGCGATACCAGAGAGCTGCGCCTGGACTTCCGACTGGTTTGCGCCAGCAACAGAAGCCTAGCCGACATGGTAGCGCAGGGCACCTTCCGCGAAGACCTCTTCTACCGCATCCGCGCGGCGGTGCTTGAACTGCCGCCCCTGCGCGAACTGGGCGAAGACATCCCGGCCATCGCCGCGCACCACTTGGAGCGCATCTGCCGGGATAGCAGGCTGTGCCAGAAGACACTCTCCCATGAGCTGAGGAGTTTTTTCATGGAATACGCGTGGCCCGGCAATGTGCGCGAACTGATCCACGTGCTGGAGGCCATGGTGGCGTGCGCTCCGGACGAGGAGATGCTTCTGCCCGCGCACCTGCCCCAGGAACTGCGCATCCAGATGCTGCGCGCAAGAGTTGGGCGCGCCAGCCAGCCACCGGTTCCCAGCGCTCCGGCCCAGGCCGCAGGCCTGCTGAGCAGTTGGAGCGAATACAAGAAGCAGGAGCAGGAGCGTATTGAGTCAGCTTATGTGGATGGGCTCGTCCACGCCAGCCATGGAGAGCTTCGGCAGGCACTCCAGATTTCTGGCCTGAGCCCTTCGCGCCTCTATAGCTTGCTGAGCAAATATGGCCGCTCCCTTGGAGAGAAGCCGGACGGCCATAACCCGAGCAGGGAGGCCAAAAGGGGGCAGGATCTTCAAGGCGGCGTCTCCGAATCGGAGGAGACGCAATGACCGGAGGCGGCGGCAGCCGAAAGCTACCTATTCTTCGGTCCTAGCGGAGTTTTTTCTTGGTTTGCGGTTGCAGCAGAGGTGTTCGAATCTGAACCCCAGCTGCGAATGTGGACCCATCGACCAGTGCAGATCACCCGGAGTGGCGCGGATGTTTGTGGTAGCCTCCGCGCCACCGTCTGGCCCATCCAGATAACGCCCCGGGTGTCCTACATGAGAGGGCGCGCATCCTTCCTGCGCAGCCTCCTTCCCCCAAGTCTCCGGCGGACCGCAAGGTCCGTCGGAGGCCCAGGGATGGGCCTCCATCCCAGCGTTGAGCCCAGGAGTCGTGCATGAAAAATATCTTCTTCCATTCTCTGCGCAACAGCCTGATCACGCTGGTGCTCCTCGCCGTTTTGCCTGCGCTGGGCGTCATCCTCTATTCCAGCCTTGAGAACAGGGCCAGGGCCATCAGGGATGCCGAGACCGAGGCCCTGCGCGTGGTCCAGTTTCTCGCCAGTGAACAGCAGCTCATCACCATGCGCGCAGAGCAACTGCTGTCCCTCTTGGCGCAGATGCCCCAGGTCAAGGCCCAGGACGGCGAGGCAACCAGCACCATCCTGCGCAGCATGAGGACGCGCAGCTCTGTCTTCGCCAACATCGTTGCGGCGGACACGCAGGGCCGGGTCTTTGCCTCGGCCCTGCCGCTCGATCGGCCCATGCGTCTCTCACGCGGGCAACTCTTTGACCAGACCATGGAAAGCGGCGAGTTCACGGTGGGAGACTTCGACCGGGGTCTGCCTGGCACGTCTTCTGAACCCCTGATCCATTTCTCCTACCCAATCCTCGGTCCGGACGGTCAAGCCCAGGGCGTGCTGTCCACGGCCCTCAGGCCCGACAGATACGAGCGAATCTTCAACGTGGCTGCCCTGCCGCCGGGATCGGTCTTGTCCATTGCCGACCAGAAGGGCACGCGTATTTACCGCTATCCCGCTGCGGAGGCCACCAGCCCTCCTGGCCAGAAGCTGGTCGTGGATCTGTGGAATGTCATCAGTGGATCCGACGCTCTTGGCACGGCCACTGTGTCCCTGGCCGACGGTGTTCTGCGCATCGTGGCCTTCAAGCAACTGCGCCTGCGGCCGGATTCCAATCCCTATCTGTACCTCTCCGTGGGCATTCCGCAAAAGCAGGCCCTGGCCGGGGCCATCGACACCCTGTATCGCGACCTGCTGTTTCTGGCGGGCGCAGCGCTTTTGGCCATCCTTGTGGCTTGGGGGGTCGGTGGCATCGTCATCAGCCGTCCGGTGGAGCGTCTGGCCGGGGTGGCCAAGCGTCTTGGCGGCGGCGATCTGAATGCCAGAAGCGGCGCTCCTGAAGAGTTTGGAGAACTGGCCCTGCTGGCCAAGACCATGGACAGCATGGCCGAGGCGCTTTCAGAGGACATCACCGCTCGCGAAGCAGCAGAAATAGAACTACGCAGGAGCGAGGCCCTGTTGCGCATGATTTTGGAGGCGCTCCCCCTGGGGGTCTGGATGTCCGACCCCACGGGTCGTATCCTGTACGTCAATCAGGCCAGCCGCAGGATCTGGGGACCCATGGGAGACGGAGTGCCGGATCTTGCGAACGGACTGCGTGCTTGGCGGCACGACAACGGCGAGGCCCTGCGCCCGGAAGACTTCGTTTTGGCCCAGGCCATTGCAAAAAGTGAATCTTTGTCCGAACAGGTGCTTGAACTTGAGGACCCAGGCGGCGCCGGGCGCGCAGTTGTCCATTGCATTGCCATTCCAATCTACGCCGAAGACGGAGAACTGCAGGCGGTCATCGTCGTCCTGGAGGACATCACCGAACGCACCCAGCGCGAACAGACTAGGGAAAGCGTGGAGCATGTCCTGCGCCACGACCTGCGCAGCCCGCTGGTCGGCTTCGCCAGCCTTCCGCAATTGCTGCTTGGTCAATCAAACCTCACGGAGGAGCAGCGTGGATGGCTCACCCGTCTGCGCGCATCAGCCAACAGCATGCTGCGCATCCTCGACGCTTACCTGAAGCTCTCTTGCATTGAGCGCGGCAGCTTGGTCCTGGAGCCAGTGAAGGTCGATCTCGTCTGCCTCCTGCATGCCGTGCAGGAAGACCTGGCCCATCTACCGCAGGGTCAGAACAGGCACATATGGGTAACCATGAACAATCGATTCTTACCGCTAGGCGCGGAACTGACCGTCTCCTGCGAGGAGGCCCTGTGCGCCACCATGCTGTCCAATCTCTTGGAGAATGCCCTTGAGGCCTCACCCGAGGGAGGCATTGTGGAGGTCGATATCCAGGACCTGGGCGAGACGGTGCGCATCGCCGTGCACAACAAAGGCGAGGTACCGCAGTCCATACGCGAACGTTTCTTCGAGAAATTCGTCACTGCCGGAAAAACAAACGGTACTGGGCTTGGCACCTATTCGGCCAAGCGCATCGCCGAGTTCCATGGCGGCGGCATCGCCCTGGACAGCTCCGTGCCTGGGCAGACCACTGTCGTCGTCCTCTTGCCGAAGACCTCGCCTCCCGAGTCCGGGCGCTGAATGGGCTGCATCTCAATGATTTCCATGAAGACCTTTCTACTCACGCTCGCTCTTGTCCTGCTGGCGCAGAGCGAGCCTGCACAGGGGGCTCCCAAGTCCACCTCCAACGCCACGGAGCCGCTTGCCGGGGCCACCTGGACCGAGTCCAAGACCGGCATAGTCTTCAACTGGGTACCGTCCGGCTGCTTCCTCATGGGCAGCCCCGAGAGCGAGCCTGGGCGTAGCGCAGACGAAGGGCCGCAGCATGAGGTTTGCCTGTCTGGCTTCTGGCTGGGCCGGACAGAGGTCACCCAAGGGCAATGGCGGACTATCATGGGCGACAACCCTTCACTCATCGCCAATGGCGAGTCCTACCCTGTAGACATGATTTCTTGGGACATGGCCAAGAAGTATGCCCTGGCCATGAGCAAAAAGAGTGGCGAAACCTTCCGCCTGCCCACCGAGGCAGAGTGGGAATACGCCGCTCGGGCGGGCACCCAGACGGCCTACGCCTTCGGGGACGTCCTATCCCAGGATCAGGCGAGTTTTGAGAAGCGCTACAGTCTGCCTTCGGAGCCTACCGTTTCCAAGAGAAGGTCGCGCCGCCAGGCGGCCAAGCCCAGGGCTAGGCTCTGGCCCAACATGCATACCAACGTGGTGGCCAGTTTTCTACCCAACGCCTTTGGCCTGCACGACATGCACGGCAATGTCTGGGAGTGGTGCGAGGATGTGTACAACCGGGATTACTACTCCCGCTCCCCACGCGAGAATCCGCAGAACGCAGGCGGAGGCGTGTCGCGGGTGCTGCGCGGCGGCTCCTGGGTGACAAAGGCCGAGACCCTACGGAGCTCCAACCGCAGCCGCGCTTGGCCCGACCTGCGCACGGCCTTTTACGGTTTGCGCCTGGTGCGCTTGGCCCCAGGGACAAAAGACCAGGCTGCCTCTGTCTCTCCTCGTTGAGGTCCGCCTTCCGGCTCGGGCGGTTGCCTCATCCTCCACCGCTGGCACACAGCCTGCAAAGTATACTGCATGCCCCCAGTTCTCCCTGCAAACCATGATTATTTGCATATTATTCTTAAAAGCTAGGAGCAGCCTTCCAGGAAATCAGGAGCCCGCCAACGCCTTGATCAATGTCTCTTCCAGCTGAAACCGGACCCGCGCGTCCCTGAGAAGGGTTCAATGCCGATACTTTCTGATTCATCTTACGAACTATTCCGTAGCGCAGCCCTGGTTCTGGGCCTCGTTCTGACGGGGCTCACCATGCACGCCTTGATTTTGCGCGCCTTGCGGCACTTGGTCAAAGGCCAGGGCGAGGAATTCTGGGGACTGACCCTGGACCTCGTCAAGAGGCCCACCCGCCTAGCGGCCCTACTGCTTGGCCTGGACCTGGCACTGGCAGCCCAGCCCCTGCCTGAGGTCCTGCCTGTGCGCCTGTTGGACCTAGCGCACAAGCTCCATGCTTTATGCTGGATCGTGGTCTTCGCCTGGGTCACGCTGGCTATTGGAGGCATCCTCGCTCAGTGGCTACAGCGCACCAACAGCATCCTCTCTGAAGACAACCTGCGCGCGCGCAAGATCGTGACCCAGGTCAGAATGTTCCGGCGCGTATTCTCGGTCATCGTGGCCGTGGTGGCCCTTGCCGCCACGCTCATGGTCTTTGACGCCACGCGAGGCATCGGTGCCAGCGTCCTGGCCTCGGCCGGCATCGCCGGGGCTGTGGCCGGCCTGTCGGCCCAGAAGTTCCTGGCTACAATCTTCGCCGGGATGCAAATCGCCATCACCCAGCCTATCCGCCTCGATGACGTGGTGGTGGTGGAAGGCGAGTGGGGCCGAGTGGAGGAGATCACCCTGACCTACGTGGTGGTGCGCATCTGGGATCAGCGCCGCCTGGTGGTGCCGGTGCTCTATTTCCTCGAAAAACCAATCCAGAACTGGACGCGCTCCTCTGCCGAGATTCTGGGCAGCGTGTTCTTGAGCGTGGACTACCGCGCCCCAGTGGCTGACCTGCGCACGGAGCTCGAACGCATCTGCCGCGAGGAGGCCGGGGGACTCTGGGACGGCAGGGTTTGCGGCCTGCAAGTCACCGAGGCCGGGCCGACCACGCTCACGCTGCGGGCCCTGGTCAGTTCGCCCGATTCCTCGCGCAATTGGGATTTACGCTGTCTAGTGCGCGAGCGCATGGTGTGTTATGTTCAGGACAACCATCCGGAGGTCCTGCCCCTGACGCGGGTCTCGCTCACCGACACAGACATGCACGCCGCCAAGGACATTGAACATGAGTAAACGCGCGAAGGAAAGCCTCGACCCCCTCTGGTATAAGGACGCCGTGATCTACGAAGTGCACGTGCGCTCCTTTTTCGACACCAGCCAGAACGGGCACGGAGACTTCCACGGGCTCAAGAGCAAGCTCGACTACTTGCAGGACCTGGGCATCAACACCGTCTGGCTCCTGCCTTTCTATCCCTCGCCCCTGCGCGACGACGGCTACGACATCGCCGACTACTGCAATATCCACAAGGACTACGGCACGCTGGCGGACTTCCGGGCGCTGTTGCGCGAGGCCCACAGCCGGGGCATCCGGGTCATCACCGAACTTGTGCTGAACCACACCTCGGACCAGCATGCCTGGTTCAAGCGCGCCCGCCTGGCCAAGCCTGATACGTCCGAGCGGGACTTCTACGTTTGGAGCGACACCCCGGACAAGTATTCCGGCACCAGAATTATCTTCAAGGACTTCGAGACCTCCAACTGGAGTTGGGACCCTGTGGCCGGGGCCTACTACTGGCACCGCTTCTACGCGCACCAGCCGGACCTGAACTTCGAGAACCCCCAGGTGGAGGTCGAGCTTTTGCGCGTGGTGGACTTCTGGCTCGGCATGGGCGTGGATGGCCTCAGGCTCGACGCTGTGCCCTACCTCTACGAGAGCGAGGGCACCAACTGCGAGAACCTGCCCGGGACATACGACATGCTCCGGAGGCTGCGCGCCCATATTGACGCAAGACATCCCGGCCGGATGCTCCTGGCCGAGGCCAATCAGTGGCCCGAGGACGCCGCCCGATATTTCGGCGAGAACGATGCCTGCCACATGACCTTCCATTTCCCGCTCATGACACGCATGTTCGTAGCGCTCGAAATGGAGGACCGTTCACCCATCGTGGACATCATGGAGCAGACCCCGGAGATTCCAGAGTCCTGCCAGTGGGCTATTTTTCTGCGCAATCACGACGAGCTGACCCTGGAGATGGTCTCCGAGGAGGAGCGCGACTTCATGTACCAGGTCTACGCCCACGACCGCCGGGCGCGCATCAACCTGGGTATCCGCCGCCGCTTGGCCCCGCTCGTGCGCAATGACCGGCGCAAGATTGAACTGCTGAACGTGCTGCTCATGACCATGCCGGGCTCCCCGGTCATCTACTATGGCGACGAAATCGGCATGGGCGACAACTACTACTTGGGCGACCGCAACGGCGTGCGCACGCCCATGCAATGGAGCCCGGACAGAAACGCCGGGTTCTCCCAGGTCAACCCACAGCAGCTCTACCTGCCCGTGGTCATCGATCCAGAGTACCACTACCAATCCGTGAACGTGGAGAACCAGCAGCGCAACCCCTCCTCGCTGTTGTGGTGGATGAAGCAGCTCATAGCCCTGCGCAGGCGGCACCGGACCCTTGGGCGCGGCGATATGCGCTTCCTGCGCCAGGACTCGCCCAAGGTGCTCTCCTACGTGCGCACCCTGGGCGAGGAATGCCTGCTGGTGGTGGTCAACCTCTCGCGCCACCCCCAGGCCACACGCCTGGATCTCTCGGCCCATGCCGGTCGCACCCCGGTGGAGGTCTTCGGGCGCACACGCTTTCCCGTCATCACGAGTGCTCCCTATTCGCTGACGCTGGGTCCGCATGGCTACTACATCATGGAACTGCGTGGCGGAAGCCAGGCCCACGGGTCGGATAGTCCCCCTCAGCAACTGCGCAGGCAGGACTCCGGCGAGTGGCGCTTCCTGGATGCCAGGACCAAGACAACACTTCAGGGAATCATCCTGCCGGAATACCTGCGCCGCAAAGCCGGTGAGGCCGGGACCAGCCCGCAGATCATCTCCACCACTTTGCAGGACGCCCTGCCAGTGGGCAGCTTGCGCGCGCCCTGCTGGCTCAGTGTACTGGAGGTAAAGTTCGGCGGCGGCGGCGGCGAGAGCCGCACCCTGATCTTGTCTTTCGTGGACGTCGAAAAGGCCCACCGCGTGGCACGGGAAGAACCCGACCGATACATCTGCACCCTTGCCGGGCCGCAAGGCGAGGTTGAGGGAGCCTTGGTGGAGGGCGCACAGGAGCGCCGCACCCACGCCGGGCTGCTCCGGCTGTTTACCCAGCGCCGCCGCATCCGTGGTCACCACGGAGAATTCGTGGTGATCCTCGGCAAACGCGGCAAGGAGGTCCGCGAACTCGTAAACCGAAAACCCGAGTCCGAGCTGCTGCCGGACGACTCGTCCAACGCGCTCATTGCCTATGGCCGCCAGGCGCTTCTCAAGGTTTTTCGGCATACTGCCGAGGGCGGCAATCCGGACCTTGAGGTGATGCGCCACCTGACGGAGAAGGTCGGCTTTAAGCACACGCCGGAATTCCTGGGCGCGCTGGAATACCTACGCCCGGGCCAGGAGCCCGTGGTGGTGGCCATGCTGCGCGGATATGTCCAGAGCGAATCCACGGCCTGGGACGTCTGCGCCACGGCTCTCGGCATCTACTTCAACCGGGTGCTGGCCGAGGAGCATGCGCTGCCGCCGCCCAGGCGCAGGGCTGCGGCCCTGGCCGCAGCGCAAGCCCTGGAGCCCGCGCCAGACCTGCCAGGCACCCTCGATCAGTTCCTGCTCGATGAATCGACCATTGCCGCCATGACGCGTATCGGGCGGCGGACGGCGCAAATGCATGTGGCCCTGGCTTTGGACACGGACGACCCGGCCTTTGCCCCAGAGCCTTTTGACAAGACATACAGGCGCGCAGTCTACCAGGACATTCACGGCAAGACCCGGCGCATCCTGGACCAGCTTGAGCAAGCTCTCCCGGCTCTGTCGCCACAGGAGGCCCTGCTGGCGGAGCAGGCCTTGGTCCAACGGGAGCGTCTTGCCGAATTGCTGCGCAGGTTCCGCGATACGGCGCTCCAGGGTCTGAAGACCAGGGTTCACGGCGAGTATGACCTGCGGCACCTGCTGTTCACCGGGCGAGACTTCATGGTCGTGGACTTTGAGGGCCGCACCACGCGGTCGCTGTCGGCGCGCAGGCTCAAGCGCTCGCCCCTGCGCGACGTTTGCGACCTGTTGAGTTCCCTCGAGCATGTGGCCGAAGCCGCCCTGACTGACCACTGTCTGACGCGCACCGAGGACGAGGAGCGGCTGCGTCCCTGGGCCGAGCATTGGCACACGCGCATGGGCAGCCGCTTTCTGCATAGCTATCTCGAGTCGGCGGGAGAAGCCAGGTTCCTGCCCCAGGGGGAGGCCCACATCGACCTTGTGCTCACCACATTCATGCTCGACCATGCCTTCTTCGAGTTGGGCCAGGCCCTTGAGGTCCGGCCCAGCGCGGCCGAAGGCGGACGGGAGAGTTCAAGCCTGTACGGCCTTTTGCGCACCATCTGCTGGCTGCTGTCGGACTCTTCAGCCCAGTCAAAGGAGAAATCGCCATGAAAGACTGGACGCAGCTGTTGCGATCCCTTGAACTGAGGACCTATCTCACATCCAGGCGCAAACTCCTGATGCTCGACTATGACGGCACCCTGGCCGCCTTCACAGCAGACCGCTCCAAGGCGTACCCGTATCCCGGCGTGCGCAAGATCCTGGGCGGACTCTGCCAGAGTCCCGACTGGCGCGTGGTCATCGTCTCTGGCCGTCCCACGGCCGATGTGGCCGCGCTGCTCGGCCTGGAGCAGAATTTGGAGATCTTTGGTTGCCACGGCGGAGAGCGGCTCACCCCTGCGGGCTTGGTGGTGCGGACAAGCCTTGAACCTGCGCTGAAAAAGGCTTTGGCCGACGCCCACTTCTGGGCCAAAGCCCAGGGCCTGGGCGAGAGCCTGGAGACTAAACACGGATGTCTGGCGCTGCATCTGCGCGGCATCCCGCCACCGCGTGCAGCAGCGGTGGCGGCCGAGGCCAGCCGGGCCTTCGGCCTCATCGCCCATGCAGCTGGGGCGGAAGTTGTGCCGTTTGACGGCGGGGTGGAGATGCGTGCGGGCAGCTTCAGCAAGGGCCGCGTGGTGGAGTGGCTGCTGGCCGAGGAGACCGCCGCCCATGGCAGCGGGTTCACCGTAGCCTACCTGGGCGACGACCTGACTGATGAGGACGCCTTCAGGGCACTGGGAAACGCCGGGCTCTCGCTCCTGGTGTCGCGCAAACGCAAGGCCAGTCTGGCCCGATACCTGCTCAGGCCGCCGGGCGACCTGCTCGAGTTCCTGCACTCCTGCCTCATCTCCAGCGTCCCGCCTCAGGGCGTGGGTAACCCCTTGCGCTCCGCACAGGCCGGAGGCGTGGAGGATGACGGCCCGCTCCAGATGCGTGGGCGCCTGCTCGTGGTCTCGAACCGGCTGCCCGTGACGCTGGCCCGCGAGGGCGACGGGTGGATCGTCAAGGCCGGGGCGGGGGGGCTGATCACGGCCCTGGCTCCGGTGCTGCGCGACCGGGGCGGCCTTTGGGTGGGCTCCTGCGGCCAGGCGGGCGAGGGCGACCCCACGGCCAGCTTCGCCCGGTTCTCCAAGGAGGCTGGATATGACCTTTTGCCCATCGAGCTTTCTGAGGCCGAGCACCGCGACTACTACGAGGGCTTCTCCAACGAGATCATCTGGCCCCTGTTCCACGACTTCCAGTCGCGTTGCAATTTCCAGCCGGACTACTGGACCAGCTACCTGGATGTGAACCGTAAGTTTGCCCGCACCGTGGTCGAGCACTCCCGTCCCGACGACTACGTCTGGGTCCATGACTACCACCTCATGCATGTGGCACAGTTCCTTAAAGAGCAGGAGGCTGACCGGCGCTCCGGCTTCTTTCTGCACATCCCCTTTCCCGCGCCGGACATTTTCCTCAAGCTCCCCTGGCGCAAGGAGGTGTTGCTGGCCCTGCTGGAGTTCTCGCTCGTGGGCTTCCAGACCCTGGCCGACCGGCGTAACTTTGTGCGCTGCCTACAGGTGCTCTTCCCACACACCGAGGTTTGGGGCCGTGGCTCCGTGGTCACCGTCGGGGTCGAGGGACGTAGCGTGCGCATCGGTTGCTTCCCCATCAGCATCGACTACGCTGCATTCGCAAGACTGGCCGCCAGGCGGGACACCGCCGTGGCTGCAGACGCTATCCGCGCGGCCTTCCCCCAGCGCAAGATCGTGCTCGGCGTGGATCGGCTGGACTATTCCAAGGGCATCCCGCAGCGGCTTCAGGCCTTTCGCCGCGCGCTTATCCGTTACCCAGAGCTGCGCGGGCGGGTCAGCTTCATCCAGGTGCTGGTGCCCAGCCGCGAGGGCGTGGGCGAATACCAGGAGCTGAAGAACGAGATCGAGCAGCTGGTGACCCAAATCAACGGGGAGTTCACGGAGTCGGGCTGGGTGCCCATCCACCACCTCTATCGCAATCTGGCGAGGCCTGAGCTGGTGGCCAACTACCTTGCGGCGGACATCGCCATGGTCACCTCCCTGCGCGACGGCATGAACCTCGTGGCCAAGGAATATTGTGCCAGCAACGTGTCTGAGACCGGCGCGCTCATCTTGAGCGAATTCGCCGGGGCTGCGGCGCAGTTCCAGCGCCTGGGCGCGTTTCTGGTGAACCCCTACGACATCGATGAGGTGGCCGACGCGCTCAACGCCGCCTGCCAGTTGCCACTTGCGTCGCGCAAGATGCGCATGCACAAGCTGCGTGAGAACGTTCGGCGCAACAACGTTTCCGCGTGGGTGGACTCCTTCCTTGGCGCGGCCTTTTCCCGGCACCTCGAGGACTTCACACCCCAGGAGACCGTGCAGTTCCATGAAAAAGAGCCGCTGACGCCGACGGGCCAGGACATGACTAAGGAGAGGGCATGACGCCGAGCACCATCCAGTTGATTGGCGCGGTCCTTTTCGCCGTGGCCATCCTGCACACATTTTCCACCAAGTTCTTCGAGCGCCTGGCGCGCACCCGGCCGACCCATGCTGGGGTCTGGCACCTGCTCGGCGAAATTGAGGTGGTGTTCGGCTTCTGGGCAATGATTCTCATCGTGGCGATGTTCGCCATAGATGGCACGCAGGCGGCGACGCACTACATTGAATCCCGCAATCTCACTGAGCCGATGTTCGTCTTCGCCATCATGGTCATTGCAGGCACTCGCCCGGTGCTGCAAACCGCCAGAGCCGGTGTGCGCCTCCTGGCCTTCGCCATCCCCTTGCCGGGAAGCATCGGCTTCTACTTCATCGTGCTGGCGACGGTGCCCTTGCTGGGGTCATTCATCACCGAGCCTGCCGCGATGACCGTCGCAGCTCTGATCCTGGCAAAGCGCCTCTTTACGCGCGGCATTTCCACGCGACTGAAGTATGCGACCCTGGGCGTGCTCTTCGTGAACATCTCCATCGGCGGCACGCTCACGCCCTTCGCCGCGCCGCCAGTGCTGATGGTCGCTGGCAAGTGGGGTTGGGACATGGCCTTCATGCTGTCGGCCTTCGGATGGAAGGCGGCAATTGCGGTCGTTGTCAACGCGCTGCTGGCAACCCTGCTGTTCCGCAAGGAATTGGCCTGCCTGCCGCAGGAGGCCAGCGACAAAAGCGACATTGTTCCGTTGCCCATCGTCGCGGTCCATCTCTCGTTCCTGGCCGGCGTCGTGTTCTTCGCCCACCACGTCACTATCTTCATGGGTCTGTTCCTGTTTTTCCTCGGCATATCCAGCGCCTACAAGCAGCACCAGGGCCGTTTGATATTGCGTGAGGGGCTGATGGTAGCCTTCTTCCTTGCGGGGCTGGTGGTCTTGGGCGGGCAGCAGCAATGGTGGCTGCAGCCGGTGTTGCTGGGCATGAGCAGCGACGCCGTGTTCTACGGGGCGACCGCGCTGACGGCCTTCACCGACAACGCTGCGTTGACCTACCTGGGCTCGCTGTGTGAAGGATTGTCTAATGATTTCCAATATGCCCTGGTGGCCGGCGCGGTCACGGGCGGCGGCCTGACCATCATCGCCAATGCGCCCAACCCGGCAGGCGTCTCCATCCTGCGCAGGCATTTCGATGAGGATGTGGTGAACCCTCTGGGGCTGCTTCTGGCCGCGCTTCCGCCAACCATCGTTGCGGCGCTGGCGTTCAGATATTTTTAGGCTGGCGCGGCACAACAGTATCGCGCCTACAGTTGAGGCTGGCAGGTCTCTTGTCGTTGGGGGCGGGTGCCCCGGGCTTATTGACTGGACACCCTGCTACGCATGGGGGAAGGTTATGCTAAGCCTGACGCCGTTTGCGCTGGCGATGCCTCACGCACACAAGGCGCCCGGCACGGGCTGTTGTCCCCTGCCGGTGCGGCGACTTGTTCATCCTTCTACCGTCCCGATGCAAACAGGCGGCCCCTCCCAGCCTCTGAGCCTGACTGAGGCTGTCGGATCCCCGATCCATTGAGGGGCTGCGGAGGGAGTCGCAAAGGTGACTCCGCGTTCAATGGCAAACATGGGTGCCCTGCTCGGCGGGGGCAACTCCAACACATGAGGAGACGAGCATGAATGAAGTTTTTCAAGACAGGCCCAAAGAGTTTTTTGAGTCGTTCATTAGAAAGGTTCCGTCCAGCGTCATCGGGGTCGCGGTGGCGGCCATCATCCTACTGGTGTTCTTCACCCCCTGGGTGCAGGTGGGCGCAGGGCAGAGGGGAATCGTGCTCAATTTCGGTGCCGTGCAGGACAAAGTTCTGGAAGAAGGCTTGCATCTTCGCATCCCGGTGATGCAAGAAGTGGTGCTCATGGACGTGAAGGTCCAGAAGGTCGAAACTGATGCCGCAGCGGCCTCCGCCGATCTCCAGGATGTCAGTTCCCGTGTGGCCCTGAACTACCACATCGTCCCGGACAAGGCCAACGTGGTCTATCAAAAGATAGGCATCAACTTCCGGGAACGCATCATCGACCCGGCCATTCTTGAGGTAGTCAAGGCTGTCACTGCCAAGTATTCGGCGGAGGAACTCATCACCAAGCGCCCGGCCGTCAGCGAGGCCATGCGCGTGACTCTGATGGAAAGGCTCATCGAGAACAACATCGCCGTGGACGCCTTCTCCATCGTCATCTTCAGCTTCTCCAAAGTCTTCACTGAAGCCATCGAGGCCAAGCAGACGGCGGAGCAACTGGCCCTGAAGGCCAGGCGCGACCTCGACAGGATCAAGATCGAGGCCGAGCAGAAGATCACTGCGGCCAAGGCCGAAGCGGAGTCTTTGCGCTTGCAGAAGGCGAACATCTCCCCGGACCTGCTGGAACTGCGCAAGATTGAGGCCAACATGAAGGCCATTGACAAGTGGGATGGCGTGATGCCCCAGGTGACGGGCTCGGGCGCCATGCCACTCATCGGCCTTGGCGAGTTGCAGAGGGGTACCAAGGCCAAGTAGCCGCCCGCGTCCGCCGGATTGGAAAATGAAAAACGCCGGGAGGGTTGCACCCCTCTCGGCCTTTGCTTTGGTTCTGATTTTGCGGGCTACCTGTCGTAGCCGAAGAAGTCGATGATCAGCTTGGTGCGCGCCACCATGGGCATCACTTCGCTCGGCAGCGCTTCCCCGGCAGAAAGGTCGCCCGCAGAAACTCCAGGTCAAAAAAACGAAGAGGGTTATCTGTGCAACGATCTGGCAGGAGATGGTACCAGCAATAGCCCAGAGCCTGAAAATGGGCTCGAACCTTGTTCAAATGCCCCGTCTCACGCGCTGCAGCAAGCGCAGCGTCACGCTGGCAACGTGATGTGGCTATTGGCCTCAACAGCCGAGGGTGGAAGCCCCAACGTATCAGCATCTTCTTGACTCTGCGATACTCACGATGGCGGCAATAGCCATCGGCTAGGCAGAGCAGAGTGAGACAAAACCAGCCTGAAGCGGGCAGCGCCAGCGACACCCCTGCCAACACGGCACCTTCGGCCATAAGCTCCAAGCTCATATTGGAAATTCCTATGCCTACCATCGCGGAGAACGAACCCGTTGCGTGCGGGAGTGGCGCCACGCGAAAGAAATAGGAGTTCATTGCCCCGGCGAAGGCTCTTGGCCTGCTGCGGCATGATGTCGAAGCGCTCATGATCTCGCTCTCTACTTCGTTTTGGTCGGCGGGGCAAGAAACCGCACTCCATAGGCAATCAAAGCTGGCCTGCCAGGAGCCTTTCCGCCAATGATTTGCTGGTGCCCCTCAATTATTCTGAGTCAGGCTAATGCTCTGACCTTCCCCCCGTTTAGTATCTCAGCTATAAGTTTGTGACTCCGACGAAGGAGAACACGAACATGAGGAAGAGCAGGTTCAGCGAGGAGCAGATCATCGGGCTTCTCAAACAGGCGGAAGCAGGCATGCCCCTGCCCCAGCTCATTGCCGCTGGGGGATTGAGCTGGGCCAGGCTTCCATTTGCAATTATTCCCGTCGGTAGAGATCCGCGTCATGGACTTTCCGCCGTGGTTAAGAGGTTTTCATAATGCAGCATTTTCTTCGTCTGGTCCGTCATCCAATAGCGTTGTCCCAGCGCCTGCTTCAGCGTCTGGCGTTCTGGGGCGCCGCAGTGTTGGTCGCGCTGGCTGCCATCGTGTTTGCCAAAACCAGTGCGGCTGGAGCCCAGTTATTCACAAGCGTCATCGCGACCTATCCGCTGCTGGCTTTTCTCATCACGCCGGTGAGTTTCGCTGCGGTGGTCTGGCTTACCCGCAACGTGGTCCCAGGTGCCGAAGGCAGCGGCATTCCCCAAGCCATTGCCGCAATGAAGATCCCTGAATGGTCCGAACGTCGTGGCATCCTGTCCCTGCGCGTAGCCGTAGGCAAAGTTGTTTTGACCAGCCTGGCATTATGCGGAGGGGCGTCAGTAGGCCGTGAGGGCCCCACAGTGCAGGTCGGGGTGGCCATCATGCACTTCTTTGGCCGCTGGAAGCGCCTGCCGCACCGGGACATGGGACGCAAGCTCATCTTGGCTGGCGGGGCGGCAGGCATCTCCGCCGCCTTCAACACGCCTCTGGCAGGAATAGTGTTCGCCATTGAGGAACTGTCGAAATCGTTTGAGGAAAAAACCAGCGGCATGGTGCTGACAGCTGTAATCGTCGCCGGGTTTACCTCCATGGCGATTGTCGGCAATTATAGCTATTTTGGTCGGACTGACGTGGAGTTGGAGATGGCCACGGCGTGGCGGCCTGTGCTTTTGTGCGGTGTGCTCGGCGGTGTCCTGGGTGGGTTGTTCGCTCGCATTCTCCTCGCGTTTTCCCGTGGGCTTCCCGGTCGGCCTGGGGTGCTGATCAAATCCTATCCGGTCCAGTTTGCTTTCTTCTGCGGCCTGGGGCTGGCCGCCCTTGGGTATGCCTCAAATTCAACGATTTATGGCACCGGTTACGAAGAGGCCAGGGGGCTGCTGGAAGGAAGCAACGCCTTGCCCAGCAGCTTTGGGCTGATGAAATTATGCGCGACTGTCATCTCCTACATCAGTGGCATCCCCGGAGGCATATTTGCCCCCTCACTCTCGGTTGGTGCTGGATTGGGGGCAACGTTGTCGCAGCTTGCTCCGGGTACGCCCCTTGGAGCCTTTGTCATCCTGGGTATGGTCGGATACTTCACCGGGGTGGTGCAGGCCCCCCTCACTGCGGTGGTCATTGTCATGGAGATGACCAGCGACCAGAGCATGACCTTGCCGATGATGAGCGTGGCCATCATCGCGTTCGCCGTGTCCAAGCTGGTTTGCCCACAGCCGCTTTATCGCACTATGGGCCAATATTTTTTGGAGAGGTCGGTGCGCCGGACGCCTAGGCCGATGTCTGATGGCTCCGCTTAGTGGGCACGAGATCCGCAACAACAGGCGGTTACTCGCCAGTGGATAAGACGCAGGGGGGGCTACCTGCCCCTTTCAGATCAGTTGAATCTTGAGAGAGCGGTCACCTTAGCCATCACCGCGTTTGCGGGAAGTTTTTTGCCGAGCTACACCGCCAGTCACTCTCCATGCCCACGCGGAAAGGAGGACTACCGCGTCTTGCGCCGACAGGCGTCCTGACCTTTTGCTTCCCTTTGAAGGATAGGCTAGAATGCCTTCAGAAGGGTCTTGGAGCAAAGATGTCAGCACAGGGATTCTCCCATTTCATCCCATTTCGAGGCAGCTTGGACACTCTTTACGTGTCCCGTATGTGTCCCGAAATGCCAGAAATGACCAGGGCAAGCTCAGGCACAACTTGCTGAAGTAACAAATGATTCTTTAGAAATAGCTGGTGGTTCCAGGGGGGAATCATTCCCCCCGGCGGGG
>CAZXZF010000027.1:0-17992 GCA_964645095.1 uncultured Desulfocurvus sp.
CCGGACATGGAGCCGAAGAGCGAGAACCAGGGCGTCCAGATGTGCGCGGGCACCAGGAAGGCCTCGGGGTGGGTGTCCAGCACCAGGCGCAGCAGGGTGCGGCTGTCGAGCCCCAGGATGGGCCGGCCGTCCGAGGCCAGGTTGCCCACCTGGGCCAGCTTCTGGTTGAGCGCGCGCGCGGCCTCGAGCGTGGGCAGGTAGACGAGGTTGTGGACCTTGCGCACCCGGCCGCCGCGTTTGTAGATGGAGCTGATCTCGCCCTGGAGCATGAACCGGGCGTGGCCGGAGAGTTCTGCGCCGTGATGCTCGGCCAGGCCGGGAATTTCTTTCACCAGGCCCGAGGCGTCGCGCAGGCGCAGCAGCCCGGAGCCGTCGTCCACCAGCTCGCGCCCGATCTCGTCCAGCCAGCCGGGGTGGGTGCAGTCGCCGGTGCCGAGCACGCCCACGCCCTTGACCTCGGCCCAGGCGGCCAGGCTGCGGACGGTCAGGCCCTTGCTGGTGGCGCGCGAATAGCGCGAGTGGATGTGCAGATCCGCCGCAAAGGTGGTCATGCGCTGCCCCTGTTGGCCCCTTGGCCTGAGGAATTTTGGGGATGGTAGCCGCTGGGGGCGGCGATGGCAAGTGGGCGGGATTATTGCGGGCCGGTTATGGGCCGGATTACTGCTCCAGGCCGGAATAGAACTCGCGGAACTCGGCGGCGGCCAGGGTCTGGGCGGCCAGGCGGCGCTCGTTGAGTTCCGTGTGGTGCTCGTGCACCAGGGAGGTCACCAGCGGGTCCAGGGCGGCGTGGGCGGCCATGTCGTCCAGGATGCGCAGGGTGGCGTCCCGGCCCATGCCCGCGCGGTAGGGCCGGTCCTCGCGCAGGGCGGTGAACACGTCGGCCGTGGTGAGGATGCGCGAGCCGAGCGACAGCTCCCGGCCGGAGAGGCCGCCGGGGTAGCCCTGGCCGCCGGGCTGCTCGTGGTGCTGCGAGGCCCAGTCCGTGACCTGCTCCAGGCCGGGCACGGAGCTGAGGATGGCGCGGCCCAGCTCCGGGTGGCGGCGCATGACGTCCCGCTCCTGCGCGCTCAGCGGGCCGGGCTTTTCGATGATTTCCGAGGGCACGGCCAGCTTGCCCAGGTCGTGCAGGTTCCCGGCCAGGCGCATCTGGTCCAGGTCCGGGGCGCTGAACCCGGCCCTTTCGGCCAGGCACACCGCCGTCTCGGCCACGCCGCGCGTGTGCGTGGCCGTGAAGCGGCTGCGGAAGTCGATGATCTGCGAGAAGGCCTGGGATGCGGCCATGAGCTGGTCGCGCGACATGCCGCGCTCGTCGAACATGTCCGGGGCGTCGGTCAGGGCGCGGGTGGGGTCGCTCAAGGCCATGTCGGACCAGAAACCCTCGTCCGTGGCCAGCCCGGCCAGGGCATCCACGACGGACGGATCGAACATGCTGCCAGCCAGGGCGCGCAGGCGGTTTACGATCTCCGCAGGCGTGTTGTCGCCTTGACGGATGAAGAGCACGTCCACGCGGTCGGCCAGGCAGAGCACGCCCGCCAGGAACAGCTTGCGCGGCGGGCCGTCCAGGTCCGGGGGCAGCGCCCCGAAGCGCGCGAAGGGCGTGTGGTGGTGGCGCACGATGACCGCCACGCCGTCCAGCAGCGGGTTCTTGCGCAGCAGGCGGTAGCCGCGCTCGGCATGGCGCACGCCGTCGGCCTCGAACTGCAGGGCCGCCAGCCTGGTCTGGATGGAGAAGCCGCCCACGTCGTGCAGGAGCCCGGCCACGTAGAGGTCGGTGCGCTCGGCGCGCGGCAGGCCAAGCTCCCTGGCCAGGCGCACCGCGGCATAGGCCACGCGCTTGTGGTGGCCCACCACCTCCGGGCTGATGAGGTCCAGCGCTCCGGAGAGGCCGGTGAGAAAGTCGAGCAGGAGTATGGACACGTGAAAAGCCCCGCTAGAATTTGAGCACGTCCACCTGGACTTCGGCCTTGCCGCCCATGTTCTCAAGGGCCCCTTTCAGGTCCAGATCCTTGAGGCTCTGCTGGGCCTTGAGCGGGTCCGCACGCGGGGTCAGCTCCTTGTGCGTCACCGGGTCCAGCACCTTTTCGCGGCCCAGCTGGAACCGGAACGGCGCGTCGTCCTGCAGGCGCTTCGGGTCCAGGGACAGGTTAAGCTTCCAGCTCGTGGCGTTGGACTGGCAGCTGTCCTTCCAGTCTAAGCCGTTCCCGTCCTTGTGCTCCTCGGCCCGGGCCGGGCCGACGCTCTTGCGGCTCATGGCGCTGTACGGCGCGAGGAGCTCCGCCTGGCTGAGCTTCGGTTTTTCGGCCGCCTTGGGGGCCTTGGCCGCAGCCCTTGGCCGGGGCTTTTTCGGGCGCACTTCATCCTGCCCGCCTTGGGCCGGGTTCAAGGGCGCGCCCGCCAGGCCCGTCAGGCCCGCCAAGAACAGCGCGCAGAGCAAAAACGCCAGTGGCCGCATGTGGACATCCTGCTTCCGGTGCCGTTATCGTGCAGGCTTGGGGCAATGTAACACATCAATCGTTGGAAGCAAGTGTGGGCGCTCGCATCAGTCTTTGGGAACGCAGGCGTCAGCTTTTTTCATGGCCTGGGCCGTCCATGGCCTGGGCTGCCCATGGCCTGGGCGTAGGCCGCCAGCCTGTCCAGGCCCGTGGCGATGTTCTCCAGCGAATTGGCATAGGAGAAGCGCAGGAAGCCCTCGGCGTTCTGGCCGAAGTCGATGCCCGGGGTCACACCCACGTGGGCCTTGTCCAGGATGTCGAAGGCCAGCCTAAGCGAGCTGCCGCCGAAGCGTTCGGCCCAGTGGCGGGCATTGGCCAGCACGTAGAACGCGCCCGTGGGGTCGTGGGCCACGCCCAGGCCGAGCTCCTTCAGGCGCGGCAAAAGGTACCTGCGCCGCTCGTCATAGATGGCCTTCATGCGCGCCACGTCAACGGCGGCTTCCTTCAGCGCCGCGATGCCCGCGTGTTGGGCCACGGAACCCGCGCTGATGAAGAAGTTCTGACACAGCTTCTGCATGGGCCGGACGAATGCGCGCGGCGCGATGAGGTAGCCCAGCCGCCAGCCGGTCATGGCGTAGAGCTTGGAGAAGCCGTTGAGCACAAAGGCCTGGTCCGTGAACTCCAGCGCGCTGTGCTCCTGGCCCTCGTAGACCAGGCCGTGGTAGATCTCGTCGGACACGATGAATGCGCCGCGCCGGGCCGCGATGTCGGCCACGGCCTGCATGCGCCCGGCCTCGAGCAGGGTGCCCGTGGGATTGGCCGGGGAGTTGAGCAGGATGGCCCTGGTGGCGTCAGTCATGGCCGCCTCGATGGCCTCGGGCCGGTACTGGAAGCGGTCGTCCTCGCTCACCGGGACGCGCACCGGCTCACCCCCGGCAAAGCGGATGAAGTTGTCGTAGCAGGCATAGGCCGGGTCGGACAGGATGACCTGGTCCCCGGCCTCCAGGATGCTGGAGAAGAGCAGGAGCATGGCCGGGGAGGTCCCTTGAGTCACGATGATCTGGTCCGGATGCACGGTGACGCCGTAGCGCGCGTGGTAATCCTCGCAGATGGCCTCGCGCAGGGCGGGCAGGCCCAGGCTGTGGGTGTAGTGCGTGTGGCCGTCGGCCAGGGCCTTCCTGGCCGCCTCCTTGATGCATTCCGGCGTGTCGAAGTCCGGCTCGCCGATCTCCAGGTGGATGACGTTGTGGCCCTGGGCCTCGAGGCGCTGCGCGGCCTCCAGGATGTCCATGACCAGAAACGGGGTGATCTCCCTGGCGCGCTTTGAGATGCAGACATTCTCGTTCATGGGCGTGCTCCGGTTGGGCCAAAGGAAAAGGGCCGGAAACGGGCGAAAATGCCCGGCTCCGGCCCCGACTGTTTGGGAACTAGAACTCGAAGTTCAGGGCCTGGCGGATGTCCTCGATGTTCTTGCGGGCCACGGCCCGGGCCCGGGCGTTGCCCTCGGCCAAAATGGCCCAGAGGCGCTCGGGGTCGCCCTCCAGGGCGCGGCGGCGCTCGTGCACGGGCTCAAGGAAGCGCGTCAGCGAGTCCATGAGGATCTTCTTGCAGTCCACGCAGCCGAGCGCGGCCTTGGCGCAGCCCTCGCGGATCTCCGCGCACAGGTCGGCAGCGGTCATGAGCTTGTGGTAGGGGAAGAGGTTGCAGACGTCCGGGTCGCCGGGGTCGCTCCTGCGCAGGCGGTTCCTGTCGGTCAGCATGGTCTTGATTTTCGGCGCGATGTCTTCCAGCGGCTCGCCCAGGGCGATGGAGTTGCCGTAGCTCTTGCTCATCTTGCGGCCGTCGAGCCCCGGAAGCTTGGCCTCCCCGGTCAACAGCGCCTTGGGCTCGGGGAAGAAGGGCGCGTTCTCGGGGCAGTGCAGGTGGTTGAAGCGCCGGGCGATCTCCCGGGTCAGCTCCAGGTGCGGCAGCTGGTCCTGGCCCACGGGCACGGCCGTGGCCTTGTACAAGATGATGTCCGAGCACATGAGCACCGGGTAGCCGAGGAAGCCGTAAGTGGCCAGGTCCTTCTGGCCGGAGAGCTCCTGGGCCACCTCCTTGAAGGTGGGGCAGCGCTCCAGCCAGCCCAGCGGGGTCAGCATGGACAAGAGCAGGTGCAGCTCGGCGTGCTCCTTGACCTGGGACTGCTGGAAGATGACGCACCTGTCCGGGTCCAGGCCCGCGGCGATCCAGTCGATGACCAGGCCGGGCACGAAGTCCTTGATCCTTTTGGGGTCGGCGTACTCGGTGGTCAGGGCGTGCCAGTCGGCCACGAAGAAGAAGCACTCGTGGCTTTCCTGGAGTTCCAGCCAGTTGGCCAGCACGCCGAAGTGGTGGCCCAGGTGGAGCGGCCCGGTGGGGCGCATGCCGGAGACGATGCGTTCGTTTTTGGCGGTCATTTTTGTGCTTTCTTGTTGGAGGGTTACAGCGGCACGCCGAGCAGCCCGGAGACGAAGCCCACCGGGGGGAAGATGAGCGAGCCCAGGAGGCTCAGGCCCAGGAGCTGCGAGAGGATGAGCAGGCCGAGCAGCAGCATGAAGCCGTAGCGGCCGAGGGCGAGATAGCTGTAGGCCAGCCTGTCCGGCAGGACCCAGGCCAGGATGTTGCTGCCGTCCAGCGGCGGGATGGGCAGCAGGTTGAAGAAGGCCAGCATGAGGTTCACCACCACCCCGGCCTGGCCGATGAGCACAAGCGGGTGCAGCACGGAGCGCAGCTCCGGGTGGCTGATGGCCAGGGGCAGGAGCAGGTGGAAGAGCCCGGCGAAGAGCAGGGCCAGCGCGAAGTTGGCCCCTGGCCCGGCCAGGGACACGAGCATCATGTCCCGCATGGGGCGCTTGAAATACATGGCGTTCACGGGCACGGGCTTGGCCCAGCCGATGTTGGCCAGGATGAAGGCGATGGCGCCCATGGGGTCCAGGTGGCGGAGGGGGTTCATGGTCAGCCGCCCGGCGAGCTTGGCCGTGGGGTCGCCCAGGGCCAGGGCCACAAGGCCGTGCGCCAGTTCATGGCAGGTCAGGCCCAGGAGCAGGGGGACGGCCAAAATGCTGACGCGGACGATCTGGTCGGATACGGATTCGAGCATGATGCCTGCGGCTAGCACGAAGCGTCCGCGCGGGCAAGGGGAAAGGGCCGGGGCGGACCTCGCCGGGGGCGGGCGGCCCTAGGCGCTGAGGAAGCGCTCCAGGTTGATCTTGTGGTCGACGGGGTTCAGCACCTCGTCGATGTCCTGGGCCTGGGGCGTGCCTTCCAGGGCCTCCAGGTCAAGCACGCGCGGCGGCTGCGGACGCATGTCGGCGTCCAGGATGACCTTGACCTCCGGCCTGGTGGGGCGGGCGCTGGTGCCGGTCACGATGCCGTACTCGCCGCCGGAGAGGCGCACGAAGCTGCCCACCGGGAACACGCCGATGCAGCGGATGAAGTTCTCGAGGGCGTTGTTGGGAAAGTCCTTGTCGCGCCACTGGTACATCATGCCCAGGGCCTTGGCCGGGGCCATGGCGTCCTTGTACACGCGCCTGCTGGTGAGCGCGTCGTACACGTCCACCACGGCGATGATGCGCGAAAACCGGCCGATGTATTCGCTCTTCAGGCCGCGCGGGTAGCCGGAGCCGTCGTGGCGTTCGTGGTGCTCCACCACGGCGCGCAAGATCTCCGGGTCCAGGTCCACCTGCTTCTGCATGATCTTGTAGCCTTCCAGCGGGTGGGCCTTCATGGCCTGGAATTCGCTTTCGGTGAGCTTGCCGGGCTTGTTCAGGATGCTCTCCGGAATCTTCGCCTTGCCCACGTCGTGATACATGCCCGCCAGCCCCAGCTGGAGCAGGGTGGGCTTGTCCAGGCCCAGGTGCTTGCCCAGGAGCACGGCCAGGATGCTGACGTTGATGGAGTGGGTGTAGGTGTATTCGTCGAAGCCGCGCAGCTTGAACAGGGTCACGGCGGCGGACTCGTTGCGGAACACGCTCTCGATGAAGCTCGCAACCAAAGGCGTGGCCTTGCGGTAGTCGATGTCCGTGCCTTTGCGCACGTCGTCGATGAAGCCCTTCACGTGGACGAGGGCGTCGGAATACAGCCGCCTGGCGATGGGCAGTTCTTTGTCCAGGCTTGAGGTGCTGGGCGCGTCGGCTGGCCGCTCCTGGTCGGGCAGGGAAATCTGGAGGCTGGTGTCCACGAGCACGTCTTCCACATCCTTGGGGACGTATTGGTCGAGGTGGGCTCGCGTGAGAATGGGCTTTTCGACCTGCACCAGGGGGCTGGCAAAGGAGCCCTGGCCGTGGCTGACCACGAACATGCCGGGCTTCAGCTCGTGTCGTTTGACTCGTTGCTGCATGGACTTTTCCGCCTGTTACGGGAGAATATAGCCCTGTTTCAGCCTCATGGCAATAGTAATTGATCTCGCAAGGACTTCAGCAGCTCCGGACAGTTTGCGGCCAGGTAGTCCGGGCCGGCTGCGGAAAGCGCCTCCCGATGTGAGTGTCCACTTACCACGGCGGCCGAGGCGAGTCCAGCGCTGCGCGCGGCCTGGATGTCGAGCGGATGGTCGCCCACGAGCAGGGCGCGCTCACGCGCCACGCCCAGGCGCGCGAGCACGGCCAGGGCGTGGGCCGGGTCGGGCTTGACCCTGGGCGCGTCCTCCCGGGCCATGAAGCAGTCGCAGCAGGCCGCCACGTCCGGGAAGACCACCTTCACGGCGGCGGTGGAGTTGCGCGTGAGGATGCCGGTCTTGATGCCGCTTGCGCGCAGTTCGGAGAGCATGGGCCGGGTGAAGGGGAAGAGCGCGGCCTCGCGCGCGGCGTCGAGCTCCGTGGCCTGGATGACCAGCCGGCCCCGGCAGTGGAACTCCTGGCCCAGCGCGTGGTCGAACCCGCGGATCTCCGCCGCCAGCTCGTCCAGCCACTCCAGCACGGGCAGCTCCGAGGCCTCCGGCTCTTCTCCCAGGAAGGGCTCGGCCAGGGCCGTGATCTTCCGGCGCAGGCGGGTGAAGTCGATGTGCAGGCTGGCCAGGGTGCCGTCGAAATCAAAGAGGATGGCTTCAAATTTGGCGGGCATGGTTCCTCAACTCGGTTCGGCAACTGCGTCTTGCCCGAAGGGCGGGAGCGCGGTACACGGGCCGTGGTCAAGTAGTATTGCGGAGGGGCTGTGGTCAAGAGCTATGACGTTTTGGTGGCGGGGGCCGGCCCGGCGGGCGCGGCGGCGGCGGCGGTGCTGGCCGGGCAAGGGCTGGCCGTGGCGCTGATTGACCGCGCGGAGCACCCGCGCCCCAAGCTCTGCGGCGGCCTGCTCACGGCCAAGAGCGTGGAGGCGCTTGGGCGCATCTTCGGCCTTGGCCTGGCCGACCTGGCCAAGGGCGGCGGCCTGTTCCACCAGACCCCGCAGTACCTGTTCCTGCACCAGGGCCGCGAGCTTCTGCGCGGGGCCGCTGCCGAGCCCTTTTGTTTCGTGGACCGCCCGGCCTTTGACGCGCTCCTGGTCAATGTTGCCGTGGCGCGCGGGGCCGGGCACCTGCCGGGCCGGATTGTGGAGCATTGCGACGCGGCCTCGGGCCTGGTGCGCCTGCGCGGCGGCGAAGAGCTGGCCGGGCGTTTTGTCATCGGCGCGGACGGGGCCAACTCCGTGACCCGCCGGGCCCTTGGTTCCGACATTTCGGGCGGCTACGACCGTGCCGCATGGCGCAGGAACCTGGCCGCGGCCATTGAGGTGGAGCTGCCCGTGGGCCAGGGGCCGGGGCAGTTCCCGCGCGCGGTGACCGTGCCGGAGCTGCACGTGGGCTCGCCCAGTGCGGGCTACGGCTGGGTGTTCCCCGGGCCGCGCGGGCCCAAGGTGGGCATCTGCGGTCTCAGGCGTGATGAGCGCGATGGCCGCGATTTCGGGGCAATCTTTCTGGAGTTCCTGCGCCTGCTGGGCGTGGCCGAGCCCGAAGGCGTGGCCCTGCACGGGCATCCCTTGCCCTACGGCAACGCGCTTACGCGGCCCTCAAGCGGGCGGCTGCTCCTGGCCGGGGATGCCGGGGGCTTTGTGGAGCCGCTCTTTGGCGAGGGCATCTTCTACGCCCTGGCCACGGGCGCGCACGCGGCCTCAGGCGTGCTCAGCGGGCTGAAAAACGGCCAGGCCGCCGCAGCCGTGGAATACGAACGGCTGCTCTCGCGCACGGTGCGCCCGGAGCTTGTCTGGTCAAACCGGCTGCGCTGGCTGCTCTTCTGGGCCATGCAGAACATCGGCGCCGGGCCCATCCGGGGCTTTGTCCAAAGCAGCCCGGCGGCCCTGGCCGAGATGGTCCACGGCAGGCGCTCGTTCAGGCTGTTGCAGCGCAAGACCTGGGACTGGGGTGAGGGCGTGCGGCCCTAAGATTTCTTTGCGACGGCCTAGACCGCGCCTTCGTCCCTTTGCAGGTTGCGGCTGGATGCGGCGGAGCGCGCCAGGACGTCGCAGCGCTCGTTCTCCGGGTGCCCGCTGTGGCCGCGCACCCAGCGCCAGGTGACCTTGTGGGCACCTATGAGCGGCAGCAGCTGCTTCCACAGATCCTGATTCTTCACCGGCTGCTTGGCCGCGGTCTTCCAGCCGTTCTTCTGCCAGCCCACCAGCCAGCGGTCGGTGAAGGCCTTCATCACGTACTGCGAGTCCGTGAAGATCTCCACCATGCTCTGCTGCTTCAGGGCCTCCAGGCCCTTGATGACGCCCATGAGCTCCATGCGGTTGTTGGTGGTGCCGGAGAAGCCCTGGGCCAGCTCCATGCGGTGCTCGCCGCAGACGAGTATGGCCGCGTAGCCGCCGGGGCCGGGATTGCCCAGGCAGGAGCCGTCGGTGTAGAGGGTCACGGGGGGCAGTTCGCTCACGGATGGTCCTTTTGTGTTGCGTTTGTGTGGAGTGCGGGAGCCGGGACGCTCAGGGCCGCCAGGCGGCCCTGGATGAGGTCCAGGGCCAGGATCAGGCCCTTGTGCCAGCTCTTGCCGGGTCCGAAGTGGAAGGGGAAGTGCTCGGTCGTGAGGCCGCGGGCGAAGTCCGCGCCCAGGGCGCGCTCCATGAGCGGCGGCAGCATGACCACGGCCGACTGCCCGTCCAGGCTCAGGCCCAGGTACAGGGTCTTGCCGTCCTGCTCGGGCGGCGCAAGCTCCCCCTGGCGCACCTGCACCCTGGCCTCGATGCCGTAGGTCTTGCGCATGGCCGCGATGAAGGCCTGGACCTGCTCCTGCTCGACCGTGGACAGGGTCCTGGTCTCGTCGGAGAGCCCGAAGCGCGTGTTGATGCGCTCGATGTTGCGCTCGCTGTTCTTCCAGAAGCCCAGAAGCACCAGGCCCACGACGACCAGGAGCCCTGCCAGGCGCAGGAGATGCTCCAGCGGACTGCTCGCGCGTATGGAAAAGATGGCCATGCGTCTCCTCAAGGGTTTCCTGCGCACATCGTGGACATGTCATGCACGGGGAGGTGTACCCTCCGCCCGGGCCGCTGGCAAGATGGCCGCGGCCCGGGAAGTGACTCTTGGGGCTTGCCCCGTGGCCGCTGATGGGCTATCTCCTGTGCACAATACTCCCGCCGTGGGAGACCAAATGGCAAGGAGCAATACATGCAGCGGAAGGTACTCCTGGCGGCGCTCGTTGCGCTGGTGGCCCTGGGCGGCTGCGCCCAGCGCGATCCGAATCTCCTGGTGCGGGGCATGAGCGAGTTCGGCCGCGCAGCGGGCGACTACACCCTGACACTCAAGACCTATGAGCTGGACGCCAAGGGCCAGGCCAGGCTGCTCGCCACCGATGACGCTTCCGTGCGCCGTTTCGTCGTGCGCGCCCTGGCGGACAAGGGCTACACGCTCAAGGTCTCCGGTCCGGCGCGCTACGCCCTGGAGGCCCACCTGCTCTGCGCCGACACGCGCAAGGCCAGCCTCGGCTTCGTGGCCGAAGAGCTGCGCCTCCCGGCGGAAGCCGTGGGCGCGGGCTACAGCGAAGGCATCCACTACTGGCTGCCGGACCAGGACATCGGGATGGGCCAGCCGGGCCAGGAAGCCCTGGACCGCCGCGACTCCGACAGACGCCGCCGCTCCAACGGCACCTTTAGCCAGCCGGGCCAGGTCGTCTTTGGCGGAGCGCCCCTGGGCGCCCAGGAGCCCGCGTTCTGCCAGGGCCGGGTGCTCATCACCGTGACCCCCGGCCAGGGCCCAGGCCCGAAGCGTGAGGTCTTTGTGGGCCGCAGCGCCACGGGCGACTGCGCAGCCACGCCCGACTGCCCGCTGGAGACCTGCCGCACGGCCCTGGAGCGCGTTCTGGTGTACGAGCTCGATACCCGCTTCTAGGGCCTGTTTCCAAAAAACGCAGTGCGAGGCCGCTCCCTGAAACCGGGGGGCGGCCTTTTTTTGTCCGCCCTGTTCTGTCTGCCCCCATTCTGCCAGGCCGGTCACCAGGCTTCACGGCGCCCGCGTAGCGGCCAGAAGCGGCCCGCGCGGCCACAGGCCCTGTCCGGGCGGCTTAAGGGGCTGAAGCTGTGCGGGGTGGTCGCCTCGGGGATGCCGAGCAGCCTGCGGAGGTCCTCCAGGCGCGACGGCTCGGGATACACGCCCACCCACACCGCGCCCAGGCCCTGGGCGTGCTTGGGAGTCTTCCGGAAGTCTATTCTTGCGGGGGCCGTTTCGTTCATGGTACGGAATTTCAGGTGGGTGCGCTATGCTGAAGACCATCCGAGTCGAGGAACGCCTGACCACAGTGGCCGTGATGGCCCTGCTGGCCGTGGCGCTGTTCGTCGTGTCCAGGGTCGACTATCTGCTCTTCCACGGCCTGGTGGAGATGGTCGGCATGGTGGTGGGCGCGAGCATCTTCTTCCTGGCCGTCCATGCCCGGGAGCATGTGGAGAACGCGGCCCTGCGCCTCCTGGGCGTGGCCTTCCTGTTCATCGTCCTGGTGAGCCTGCTGCACACCCTGGCCTACAAGGGCCTGGGCGTCTTCCCAGGGTATGATACCAACCTGCCCACCCAGCTCTGGGTCGTCCTGCGCCTGCTGACCGCAGGCACCTTCCTGCTCGCCCCGCTGCTGCTCGGCCGCAGGGTGAACCTGGGCCTGGCCGCAGGCGCATACGCCATGCTCACCATTGCCCTGGTCTGGGCCGCGTTCACGGGCAATTTTCCGGACTGCTTCGTGGAAGGCCGGGGCCTGACCCCCTTCAAGATCTGGTCGGAGTTCGCGGCCACGCTCATGCTGGCCGTGTCCGGGCTCCTCTTCTACCGGCTCCGCGAGCACTTCGACCCCGAGGTCATGCCGCTTTTGCTCTGCTCCATCACCCTGAGCGCCCTGGCCGGGGTGGCCTTCTCGGTCTATGTCGGGGTCTTTGACCTCTCCAATTTCACGGGGCACGTGGTGGCCCTCTTTTCCACGCTCTGCCTGCACCGGGCGGTGTTCGTCACCGGCGTGTCCAATCCCTACGCGCTGCTCTCCCGCAGGCTGCGCGAGGCCGAGGCCCAGTACCGGGGCATCGTGGAGAACTCCGCCGAGGGCCTGTTCCAGATGGACAGGGGCGGGCTCATCCTGGCGGCCAACCCGGCCTTTGCCAAGGCCCTGGGCTACGCCGATGCGGCCTGCGCCCTGGGCCAGCCGCTCAGTCGGCATTTTTCCGGCGGCCCGCAGGAGTACCAGCAGATCCTGGGTCCTGCCCTGGGGGGCCGCGAGGTGTTCCAGCACGAACTGGCCGCCCAGCGCCTGGACGGCTCCAGGGTCTGGCTGTCCCTGAGCGTCCGTCCGGCCCAGGGGGAGGAGGCCTCGCGCCTCAACGGCTCCCTGCGCGACATCAGCACCCAGGTGCAGATGGAGAACCTGCGCCAGGACGTGGAGCGCATCCTGCAACACGAGCTGCGCTCGCCCCTGTCCGGGATTCTGGGGTTGGGCCGGGTGCTGAGCGAGGACCAGGCCCTGCCCGAGGCTGCCCGCAACCTGGGCGGCATGATCGCGGACACGGGCTGGCGGCTCCTGCGCATGACCGAGGAATCCGTGGCCCTGCGCCGTCTGGAGGAGGGCGCCTACACGGCGAGCCTGGGCCCGGTGGAGCTGCTTGAGGTGCTGGAGCGCGTGCGCATGTGGCATGCGACCCTGGCCGGGCGCAAGGGCCTGGAGCTGCGCCTGCTGCTGGACGGCGAGCCCCTGCAGGCCGGTGGCGCTTGCCTGGTGCGGGCCGACGAGCGCCTGCTGGAGCATGCCCTGTCCAACCTGCTGAAGAACGCCCTGGAGGCCGCCCCCAAAGGCACCCCCATAATCGTGCGTGTGGACAGCGTGCAGGGCGACGGCGGCGCGGTGGTGCGGCTGGCCATGCACAACCAGGGCGAGGTGCCGGTGGACGTGCGCGCGCGCTTTTTCGAGCGCTACGCCACCAGCGGCAAGACGGCGGGCACGGGCCTGGGCACGCACATCGCCCGGCTGGCCGTGCTGGCCCAGGGCGGCGGCATCTCTTTCCACTCCTCCGCCGAGGACGGCACCACCCTCCTGGTGACCCTGCCGGGCGCTGAACTGAGGGCGCCGGGCGCGCCGTGAGGACCATCGGCCGGTACGCAATCCTGGGCCTGCTGGGCCGGGGCGGCATGGGCGCGGTGTACAAGGCGGCCATGCCGCGCACGGGCCGCGTGGTGGCCGTGAAGGTGCTGAAACCTTCCGGGATGCTGGCCGCCACGGCCGACCCCGCGCTCCTGCGCCGGGACTTCTTCCGCGAGGCCGCGCTCATGGCCGGCATCCGCCACCCGAACATCGCCCAGGTGCTGGACGTGGACGAGGCCCCTGCTGTCGAGGGCGGCCTTGACGGGAGCGGCGGCGGCCTGCCCTTTTTCGTCATGGAGTACTACTGCAACAACCTGGGCGCGCTCCTGGGCGAGGGCTACCGCGTGGAGGAGCCCACCCGCCGCCTGGGCGTGGAACAGGCCCTGTCCTGCGCGCGGCAGCTGGCCTCGGCGTGCGCCCGGCTGCACCACGAGGGCATCCTCCACCGCGACGTCAAGCCCTACAACCTCATGCTCGCCGAGCGCCCGCCCGACACCTGCCTGCCGGGGCTGTGCCAGGCCGACGAGGTCAAGCTCATCGACTTCGGGCTCTCGCGCCTGCGCGGGGAGAAGGGCCCGGCCACGCCCAGGGGCGCGGTGGTGGGCTCGCCGTACTACGCCGCGCCGGAGCAGGAGGCCGACCCCGAAACCGCCGACGAACGCGCCGACGTGTTCTCCGCCGCGGTCACCCTGTTCCGCTGCCTCACCGGGCATTTGCCCCAGGAGGGCGTCCCGGCCAGCAGCCTGCGCGCCGGGCTCGACCAGCGCTTCGACGCCTTCTTCGCCAGCGCCTGCCACGCGGACCGCAGGCAGCGGCCCGGCTCGGCCCGGGACCTGCTGGCCGAGCTCGACGCCCTTGGCCGCCACTGGGCGCGCCTGCGCGAAAACGTCTGCGCCCTGCCGCAGGAAAGCCCCCCGCCCTGCGCCAGCGCCAAGCCTGCCTTGGCCCTGCGCCCCGCCCCAGCGCTGCGATCCGGCCCGGTGCGCCAGCCCCTTGAGGGCGCGCGCCAGGCCTTTGGTCTGGACGAACTGTGGCGGCCCGCCACCTGCGACCCGGAGCGCTTTGTTGTCAGCGGACAAGGGGGCCTTGCGGCGATCGGCCAGGAAGGCCTCGCGGAGAAGGGCCAGGAGGGCCTTGCCGGGGCCGGAGAGGCCCTGGTGCGCGACCGGCGCAGCGGGCTCGTCTGGGAGCGCGGCGGCAGCGCCTACGGAATGACCTTTGCCGCAGCCCAGGCCAGGGCCGGGCGGCTGGCGGCGGAGCGCCACCTCGGCCTTGCAGGCTGGCGGCTGCCCACGGCCCGGGAGCTGGCCACGCTGCTGCTGCCCGAGCCGGACCTGCGCCAGCTCTGCCTGCCCCCGGCCTTTGCCCCGCAGCAGCGGCGCATCTGGAGCGCGGACCGCAAGTCCTTTACTGCGGCCTGGTACGCCGATGTCGAGCACGGGTTCGTGTGGTGGCAGGACCTGAGCTGCGAGTTCTTTTCGCGCTGCGTCGCGTCCGTGGAAGAAGGGAATACGTCGGCCTAGCCTGGCCGCGCCGGCCAGCCGGAGTCCAAGCCCCAGGCCCAGGCTCCGACCAGGAGCAGCGCGGCCAGCACCCCGAAGAACTGGTTGAGCCGCTGGCCGCGGTCTTCATTCGGGTAGCCGTGGCGCACGGCCAGGCTGCCCGCGGCCAGGCCCAGGAGCCCCCCGGCCACGAGCCCGAAGAAATGCGCGCCGATGTCCGTGTTCTCCCCGGCCGTGCCCAGGCTGGCCAGCAGGGCCAGTCCGGCGGCCACGGGCAGCAGCCAGCCGCGCGTGCTTGCCTGAAACTGGGGCTGCGTCAGCGTGCCCTCGCCGCTCACGGCCTTGAGCCCGGCCAGGGCCCCGGCAGCGCCGAACACCGCCGTGGAGAAGCCCACGGACAGGTGCGCCGGGCCGTGGGCCAGGACGTTCAGCACATTGCCCAGGCCCCCGGCAAGTATGGCCAAGAGCCACGCCGCCCCCGAGCCGATGCGCCTGGAGAGCAGGACCAGGAACGCCCCGCCGATGACCGCGTTGCTGGCCATGTGCGCCGGATCGGCGTGCAGGGTCAGCGCCGTGAACATGCGCCACCACTGGCCGCCGAGCATCCGCGCTGCGTCGCCCGCGCCGACAAGGTGCCAGTACTGCGGGTAGGAGCCGAACTCCGGCCAGGGCCGGTGGGTGATGACGAAGAAGGCGCAGAGCGCGAGCATGGCCGCCAGGGTCGCGCGGGAGCGCTCCTCCACCGGGGGCAGGGGGATGGACGGGTGCGGGCTGACGTTCTCGTGGTGGTAGAGGGTGATCTCGTCCACGGCCTGGCGCATGAAGCGCGCCGGAACCTGCACGCTGTAGCCGCCGGGCAGGGAGCGCACGCGGTGCGGCACGCGCCGGGCGCGCAGCACGAGGCTCCAGAGCCGGGCCTGGGCCTGGGTCAGGCGTCCGGCCAGGGAGCCGTCCACCAGGGGGGCCAGGTCCGGCCAGGGCGCGCGCGTGGCGATGCGTTGCAATGTCCGCAGGGGCTGCATGGCCCATCCTAACGAAAATCCCCCCCTGGCCGCCAGCGCTAATTGAGCGGGCCAGGGGGGGATTTCAGGCAGAGGTCGAAACCGGGGCTAGCTGTTCTGGTCGGCCATCTTGCGCACCAGGCTGGCCAGGGCCTCGGCCTGGTGCGAGAGTTCCTCCACGGCGCGGGAGGACTGCTGCATGTTCTCCGCCGTTTCGTTGGAGATGGAGTTGATCTCGGTGATGGAGCGGTTGATCTCCTCGCTGGCGGCGGACTGCTCCTCCGCTGCGGCGGCGATGGAGCGCACCTGGTCGCTGGCCTCCTCCACCAGTCCCACAATGCGGTCCAGGGACTGGCCCGAGGTGTCGGCCAGCTCCGTGGCGGCGGCGATGGTGGTCACGGCCTGCTCCACGCTCTTGGCGTTGACGCTGGTGGCGTCCTGGATGCCCCTGATGGCGTCGGAGACCTCGCGGGTGGCGTTCATGGTCTTCTCGGCCAGCTTGCGGACCTCGTCAGCGACAACAGCGAAGCCGCGTCCGGCGTCGCCTGCGCGCGCGGCCTCGATGGCGGCGTTCAGCGCCAGCAGGTTGGTCTGGTCGGCGATGTCGTTGATGACGCCCATGACCTGGCCGATGCCCCCGGCGCTCTTGCCCAAAAGCTCCATGTTGTCCTTGAGGGTCAGGGCCTGGGTGCGCACCTCGCCGATGACCTGGATCATGCTGCGCACGGTGGCTGCGCCGTCCTGGGCCATCTTCTGCGCGCCCTGGGAGCTCTCCGCGGCCCGGCCGGCGTTCTGGGCCACCTCCAGCACCGTGGCGTTCATCTCCTCCATGGCCGTGGCCGTCTCGGTGACGCGGTCCTTCTGGACCATGGCGCCCCGGCTGGAGGCCTGCACCTGGTGCGCGATGTCCGTTGAGGCGTGGTTCAGCTCGCGCACCACGGACTCGATCTGCCCGGCGGCCTCGAGCATGCCCTCGCGCTTGGCCCGCTCGGCCGCCTGCTGGGCCTCCTCGGCGGCCAGGGTGGCCTGGCGGGCGCGTTCGGTCTCCTGGGCGGCCAGTTCGGTCTGCCGGAAGGCCTCGGCGATCTTCTCCTTGAGGCTCGCGACCATGATGGTCATGGCCGCGCAGAGCTTGCCGATCTCGTCGCGCTGGCAGACGTCCAGCTGATGGTCCAGGTTGCCCCTGGCCACGGCCTCGGCAAAGCCCACGGCGTCGGAGAGCGGGCCGTCGATGCTGCGGAAGACCAGGAAGCCCACGGCGAGCGTCACCAGCAGGGCGCCCAGGGCCATGGCCGTGAACAGGTACATGCCCCAGGCGGCCTTGCCGCCCAGCGTGTCCGTCTGCGCCAGCACGTCCTTGGCCAGGCTGTCCTCCACCTCGTGCATGAGGTTCATGCGCACGGTGGCCGCCTTGAACCACTCGGCCGGGTCCGCGCCGATGGAGTCCAGGCGGTTGTTGTCCATGGCCTGCAGGCGCAAGGCCAGCACGCGCTCCACATCCGGGCCGGAGACCTTCTGCTCCAGGCTGGCGACCTGGTCCTTGCTCGCAAAATCCTTGAATATTTCCAGCCGCTCGTTCTGGCCGCTGACCACGGACAGGAAGCTGCGGTACACGCCCTTGTTGAACTTGTCCGCGGCAAAGGCTCCGCTCAGCACCGCGCGTTCGCGCCCGGCGTATTCCTTGGCCCAGAGCAGGGCGTCGTAGGCGGTGACGCTGCGCAAAACCTCGGGGTGGACGGCCTTGCGGATGATGCTTGTGTTGATGTCAAAGAGCCTGGCGATGGTCTGGGAATAGAAGGCGATGACCACCGGGGTCTCCACGGACTGGGCGTCGACCTCCTTGCGCCTGGCCTCGACGCCGCCAAGACCCGCCAGGGCGCCGTCCAGCGTGGCCTTGAATTCCGGCCCGAACTGCCCGGCCGGGAAGGTGGTCAGGAACTGCCGGAATTCTGCCAGGGCCTTGTCCGAGAGCTGGCGCTGGGCGGTCAGTTCCGTGCCGAATTTCGCGCCCTTGCTGCTCAGGAAACCGGCGGACAGGCCGCGCTCCTTCTGCAGTTCATGCACCAGCCCGCCCACCTGCACGGACAGCGAGGCCATGCGGCTGATGCCCTGCATCTGGCTGGATACGGTGTACTTCTCCAGCACGGCCAGGGCCGAGAAAAACAGCAGGGCCGAGAGCGGCACCAGGATGAGCATCTGGAGTTTGACGCGGATGGGCAGCGAACTGAAGGAAAAGGCCATTGGGGGGCTCCTTGCATTTCGTGGGGCTGAGTATTCGAGCACTCTATCGGTCCGGCGACGGATTTGTATAGGTCGGAGCAGGGGGAATGTATAGGCGTTGGCGGGGGAAATGTGCTGCTCCTGGGGCTTAACCTGAAAAAGGGCCGACACCTTTGGGGGGTGCCGGCCCGAATGGGCTGGTCTTGCGTGAGCCTGTCCGGCTTAGCGCTTCGAGTACTGGAAGCGGGCGCGGGCGCCCTTCTGGCCGTACTTCTTGCGCTCCTTCTTGCGGGCGTCGCGGGTCAGGA
>CAZXZF010000028.1:0-17625 GCA_964645095.1 uncultured Desulfocurvus sp.
GCAAGTACAAGCGCGGCATGGACGCATACCACCGGACCGAGGACAAGCTGTCGTAGTTCCCGTCCATGGCGCTGTTGTTCAACGGCTGGGGCTTCGGCGTGGAGTACAACGAGCCCAAGGGCCACTCGCGCATGCTGCGCGACCAGCTGGAGGTCGACGCCTCGCGCATCAAGGCCGGCGGCGTGTGCCTCTCCTGCAAGACGCCCTATTCCGTGCAGCTCCAGAAGCAGCTGGGCGAGGACTACTACAAGAAGCCCTACAAGGAGATCATCGCCATGATCCCGGAGAAGAACCGGGAGCTGGGCGTGGCCTGCATCGACTGCCACGACAACAAGGACATGGGGCTCAAGATCTCGCGCGGGTACACCCTCGGCGTGGCGCTCGACGCCATGAAGGTCGACCAGAAGGCCCTCACCCGCCAGGAGAAGCGCTCCGCCGTGTGCGCCCAGTGCCACGTGACCTACAACATCCCCAAGGACAAGGAGATGAAGTCGGTCGGCCTGTTCTTCCCCTGGGCTGGCAGCAAGTGGGGCGCCATCACCATCGAGAACATCATCAAGGTCATCCGCTCCGACGACTCCTACCGCGAGTGGAAGCAGAACGTCACCGGCTACAAGATGGGCTTCATCCGCCACCCGGAATTCGAGCTGTTCAGCAACAAGAGCACCCACTGGAAGGCCGGGGCCGCCTGCGCCGACTGCCACATGCCCTACACCAAGCAGGGGGTGAAGAAGTTCAGCGACCACCGCGTCATGAGCCCGCTGAAGAACGACATGAAGGCCTGCATGCAGTGCCACACCGAGACCTCGGCCTGGCTCAAGGAGCAGGTCACGACCATCCAGGACCGCACCGCGTCCATGATGCTGCGCTCCGGGTATGCCACGGCCACGGTGGCCAAGCTCATCGAGGCCGCGCACAAGGCCCAGGCCGACGGCAAGGTCATCGACAAGGCCCTGTACGACAAGGCGCGCGACTACTACGAGGAGGCCTTCTACCGCTCGCTGTTCATCGGCGCGGAGAACTCCATGGGCTTCCACAACCCGTCTGAGGCCATGCGCGTGCTGGGCGACTCGGTGGCCTTTGCGGGTAAGGCCGAGGGCTATCTGCGCCAGGCGCTGAGCAAGGCTGGCGTCGAGGTGCCCATCAAGGTCGACCTGGAGCTGGCCAAGTACCTGGAGGGCCGCGGCGACAAGAAGATCAAGTGGGACAAGGCCGTGGAGTTCAAGGATCCGCACGGCGTGCAGGACCAGTTTTAGGCTGACGAGGGTAAGTTAAGGCTAAACGAAGGCCCGTCGCGCAAGCGGCGGGCCTTTTTTGTGTTGGCATTCTGGCTTCAAGCGTTCACTTGAGCAAAAGGTGAGGCGAGGTGCAAAGGAAGATACTTTTGTTTAGCGCAAACGAGTTCCCAATACCTTTTAGTCGCCAGGGCATGTCGCTGTCCGGCTGAATCCTGCTTTTCATATTCCAGAGCTTGATGAGAATAGCGCTCAAGTAGTTTCGCTTCACGCTCCGTTGCCCAGCAAAGCGATGGTGTAATACCGCTAAGGATAGCATTTTGCTCTATGTTAGCTATGAGTTCAGCAGCACTGTCTGATACATAAATTATTGCGCCAGGGCCGGATTTCTGTTCGATCTCGTGTGCTTTGACAAGCGCTTTCCCGTATAGACGTGCGTACATCAGGTTTTTAAATTTTGAAAATAGTGCATCCGCATGCTCGTAATCAACCCATCGGATTTCGCCGCTTGCGATGCCCCCTCGGACTTGGATGAGGTCTGCTGACCATTGACCGCACATGATGGAGACCGCTTTTATAAAGTCCTTCTCGTGCCCATCTTCGCATGAAAAAATGACGCAGTCAGATAGAACGGCATAGCGTATTGTCTTCAGAATTCCAGCAGCTATACCAACAGGAGCAACAAAATCTAGAATCATCAGATCAGAAAACTCGTCTTTCAGTACAGCGTCACGTGTCCCTAATATGTCAAAGTATCCGACAAGTGGCATGCTTGAATCCTCGTAGGTTATTCTGTTCGGCTTACTTTGCACTAAGTACTGCTTTCGTGCTTACCTCACCCCCTGATCTGCTCCCACTGCACCCCCAGCGACGCCGCGATCTTCTTCAGCGTGGCCACGCGCGGGTGCGCGCCCTTGGCCTCCATCTTGGCGTAGGCTGGCTGCGAGATGCCCATGCGCGCCGCAACCTCGCGCTGCGACAGCCCCAGGTGCTCGCGCCAGGCCCGGATCATTTGCTTGCCGTGCAGGACGTTCAGCACCACCACCTCGTGCGGGATGAGCACCTCCTCGTCGGACCTGCCCTCAAGCTTTTCCTCGTATTCCTCCCACGGAACCAGCGCATACAGCGGCGTGCCGTCCGGGGCCTTGATGATCTGATGCTTACTGGTATGTTCGTTCATCGCGCTTTTTGACCTCCTCGATCTGGATGATGCGTACCTCGCCCTCATGGACCGAGAACAGGACGCGGTAGCGGCCCACGCGCAGGCGATAGCCCTCGCGGCCCGTGAGAGCCTTGACGTTGCGGCAGTCCGGCCAGTTCGTCAGGCCCTGCACGGCTTCCACTATGGCCGGGCGATGGTCCATGTGGATTCGCAGGGTCTGCTTGCGCGCCTTTTCTGTCCATTCCACTCGCGTCATGGCTGGCATATAGCTATTTATAACCTTTCAGTCAAGCGCATGGTTGTCAAAAGTCGCCCCCCTCCTCCTCCCCCCAGTTGACAAACCCCGGCCCACAGGGGATGTGTCGGGCCGATGTGTCGCCAGCCCTGTCCACTCCCATCACTAACAGCCCCAAGGTGCCCGCATGGCCATGACCAAGACAGACAATACCGAGGCCCTCAAGTTGCGGCGCAAGGAGCTTGGCACCCGGATTCAGGATTATGAAAAGAAGATCAAGCACCTGACCCGAGAGATCGCCGACGAGAAAGCGAAACCCGCCTTCAAGACCAGCCAGGACCCGCGCCACAGCAAGTTTCAGGATATCGCCCGGCGCAATGTGGCCAAGCTGCAGGACAAGCTCAACGAAGTCACGGAGCTGCGCGCCAAGGCGCTCAAAGAGCTGAACAGGTGCAACGCGGTGCTCAAGGGCCAGGTGCTGTAGCACCCGTCCCGCGCCAGCACGTCTAGCCGAAATGGTCGAAGCCAGCCTTGGCAAAGGCCGCGCCATTGACGCGCAGGCCAGGCAAGGCCGTGACCGTGCCGATATGCCGCGCAGCGGGGAATGCCGCCAACACCCGTGAAAGAGCCGAAGGCTCCGAAGGGTCTGGGTCAACGCCCGCCAACAGCGCGTAGTCCTCCCCGCCGAGCACGCACTCCTCCACAGGCGATTCCCCGCGCTCGGCAAAGAACGCCAGCACCTCCGGGTGCAGCAGGCTTTTGTCGATGCGCAAATCCGCGCCGTAATGCTTGTCCTGCGCTGTGCCCAGGCCGAGCAGGCGCGGGATGTCGCGGGCCAGGCCGTCGGACACGTCCATGAGCGCGCGCACGCCCGGCAGGCCAGCCAAGAGCTGGCCGTCATCCAGGCGCGGCTCGGGCCGCAAATGCGCGCTTGTGGCGGCAGGCCAGCGCTCACAGGCGGCTCGACCATCACGCTCCAGCGCGCACAGTCCGGCCCTGGCCAGCCCGGCCTCGCCGATCATCACCAGCTCATCTCCGGGGCGCAGGGTGCCCCGGCGCAGCAGTCGCCCCGCCGGGCCGGGCCGCCCGAACACGGCCAGGTCCAGGATCAGCGCCGGGCCACGGCTCAGGTCGCCGCCGCAGAGCGGCAGGCCCAGGCGCTGCGACAGCGCGGCCATGCCCGCCAGCAGGGCGTCCAGAAAGGCGTCGTCAACATCATCCGGCAGGACCAGCGACAGCGCACAGGCCACCGGGGCCGCGCCCATGGCCGCGAGGTCGCTGGCCGCCGCCGCCAGCGCCTTGTGCCCGATGTCGGCCGGGGAGAAGTACGAGCGCCGGAAGTGCGCGCCCTCCACGAACAGGTCCGTGCTCACGCACAGCGGCCCGAGCGCGCCATCCTGCAGGCCAAGAATGGCGCAGTCGTCGCCCCGGCCAAGGAGCAGCCCTTCCGCCCGGAGAGGGAAATGGCGGTCGATGGCCGCGAGGAAGTCCTGTTCTGAGGTCGGCATGTGTCTCCTTGCTCACGTGGGCTTGCCAGAATCCGCCCGGTCCGTCGAGTTCCGGCGAGGCCCGGCAGGGTCTCCTGTGGTGCTGTCGCAGTCCTGTTGTTCTCTTGTCGGCTGTCCGGCGGGTTTCAGCCGCCGCCCTGGCAAAAGTCCGGGGTGAATGCCGCGCTTGATCCCACCTGCTGCACAAAGCCGTTGTCAAAGCCCAGGCGCTCCATGTGGCGGCGCACGGCCAGGTATTCGATGGGCTTCAGGCTGCGGTTGATCTCCGGGAAATCCTTGGCCCGGTGCGCGGGGTAGTACTGGCCCATGAGGCTGATGGCCGTGCCCGTGCCGAGGTTTCCGGCGATCCAGTCCAGCGCCAGGTCCGTGCGGCCCGCGTTGCCCGGCAGCACCAGCAGGCGGATGAGCAGCCCGCGCCGGGCGATTCCATCCGCAACCACCAACTGGCCCACCTGCCGGTGCATCTCGGCGATGGCCGCGCAGGCCACCTCGGGGTAGTCCGGCGCGCTCGAATAGCGGGCCGCGGCTTTGCGGTCCATGTAGCGCAGGTCCGGCAGAAAGATGTCCACCAGGCCTTCGAGCGTGCGCAGGGTCTCCACGGTCTCGTACGCGCTGGAGTTCCAGACCACGGGGAGGCTCAGCCCATTGGCCCTGGCCTGGACGATGGCCTGGCGCACCAGCGGCGTGAAGTGCGTGGGCGTGACGAGGTTTATGTTGTGCGCGCCCGCCAGTTGCAGTTCGAGCATCATGGCCGTGAGGCCGTCCACGCTCAGCTCATGGCCCAAGCCGCCCATGCTGATGTCGTGGTTCTGGCAGTACACGCAGCGCAGTGAGCAGCCGGAGAAGAAGATGGTGCCGCTGCCCCGGGCTTCGCCCGTTTCAAGGGCGGGCGCGCCGCTGAGAACGGGTTCCTCGCCATGATGCAGTTGCGCCAAAGCCACGCGCAGGGTCGCGCCCACGGCGCACAGGCCCGGCGTTTGCGCGCGGTCGAAGCCTGGCACGTGGCCGCAGGCGCGCGGGCAGAGCGTGCAGGCGCTCATGCTGCCCCCGGTTGGCCTGCGCCGGGCTGGGCCAGCAGGAAGGCCAACTTTTTGTCGCGTGCGCGGCGTTTCACCGCGATTTCCAGGCGCAGCGCAGCACCCTTGTCCTGGCTGGGGGCGCTGGCGGTCAAGGCCACAGGCAGGCGCGCGCGGGTGTACTTGGAGGCTGTGCCGGCGTTGTGCTCGGCCACGCGGCGCGCCAGGTCCGTGGTCACGCCGCAGTACAGCGTGCCGTCGGCGCAGGAGAGCAGGTAGACGCACCAGTGGGACATGGCGGGAGCATAGCCCGAGCCGGGGCCCTTGCCAAGGTGGGTCTGGCCGGGCCTGGTTCTTGTCGAGCCGGAATCTGGCCGAGCCAATGTCTTGCCAAGGGGGGCGCTGCCGATATATCTGCACCACGCCGCCAGCTTAAAAGGGCGGACAACCGGAGGCCCGCGCTTTGTCCAAGATCACCGTCCAGAACATCGAGAAATCCTACGGGGGCGAAGAGCTCTTCAGCGCCCTGTCCTTTGAGGCCCTGCCGGGCATGCGCCTGGCCGTGGCCGGTCCCAACGGCTCGGGCAAGAGTACCCTGCTCAAGATCCTGGCGGGCCGCGCCGAGCCGGACAAGGGCAGCGTGGTGCTGACCAAGGCCGCGCGCATCGGCTACGTGGCCCAGGAGCTCTCCGGGGCCGACCTGGTGGAGCCGCTGCTGGGCTGGGTGCTGGCCGCGCTGCCCAACTGGGGCGATTTCTGGCGCGAGTGGGAGCACGCCGTGGCGGCGCACGACGAGGTGCGCCTGCGCAAGCTGGGCGAACGCCAGGCCCGGCTGGAGTCGCAGTTCGGCTACCACCCGGAGCACAAGGCCCGGGCCATCCTCTCCGGCCTCGGGTTCTCCGACGACGACCTCTCGCGCAAGCTGGAGTGGCTCTCGGGCGGCTGGCGCGAGCGCGCCAAGCTGGCCCGGGTGCTCTTGCAGGGCGCGGACATCCTGCTGCTCGACGAACCCACCAACCACCTCGACCTGGAGGCCGTGGAGTGGCTGGAGGACTACCTCCTGAACTTCAAGGGCACGCTCATCTACGTGGCCCACGACCGCATCTTTCTGGAGCGCGTGGGCACGCACGTGCTGGTGCTGGGCAGCGCCAAGCCCGTGCTGCGGGCCGGGTCCTTCAGCGAATTTCTGGCCTGGCTGGCCGAGAACGCCGAGCAGCGCCAGCGTGAGGCCGCCAACCTGTCCACGCGCATCGAGCACGAGCAGGAGTTCATCCGCCGCTTCCGGGTCAAGGCGAGGAAAGCCGCCCAGGCCCAGAGCAAGATCAAGCGCGTGGAAAAGATGCAGGACGAGCTCTCGCGGCTCAAGGGCGACCAGCTGGCCGCCCGGCCTGGGCGCAGGCTGGCCTTCCGCCTGCCCGAACCCCTGCGCGGCGACAAGGTGCCGGTGAACGTGGTCGACCTGGAGTTCGCCTACGCCGAGCGCCCGGGCAAGCGCATCTGGCCGCGCCTGAGCTTCCAGGTCTTCCGGGGCCGCAAGATCGCGCTGGTGGCGCCCAACGGCGCGGGCAAGTCCACGCTGCTCAAGGTGCTCACCGGCGAGCTGGCCCCCAGCCACGGCTACGCCAAGCTCGGGGGCAACACCCAGCTGGGCTACTTCAGCCAGCACCAGACCGAGATCCTGCGGCCCACGGGCACGGTCATGGCCGAGATGCGCCGCCTGTCCGACCCCAAGTGCACCGAGGAGCAGCTCATGGGCGTGCTCGGCCTGTTCCTCCTGGGCGAGGGCTATTTCGAGCGGCCCGTGGCCGCGCTCTCCGGCGGCGAGAAGTCGCGCCTGGTGCTGGCCAGCCTGTTCCTGGGCCGGGCCAACCTGCTCATCCTGGACGAGCCCACCAACCACCTGGACCTGGAGAGCCGCGAGGGCCTGGTGGCCGCGCTCAAGGATTTCGAGGGCAGCATCCTCATGGTCGCCCACGACCGCTACCTCATGGGTGAGGTGGCCGAGGAGATCTGGACCCTGGGGCCGGAGGGCATCACCCAGCACCACGAGAGCTTTGAGGAGTATGACGCCAAGCGCCGGGCCGCCCTGGTGGAGGCGCGCCAGGAGTCCCGCCGCGACGCCCGCAAGCCCGACTGCGCCCCGGCTGTCGCTGCTGGCGGGGAAGCCGAGGACGGGCAGGCGGGCCGCCGCCTCTCCAAGGAGGACAAGCGCCGGCAGGCCGAGCTGCGCAACGCCTTTTCGCGCAAGCTCAAACCCCTGCGCGAGGAATACGCCAAGTGCGAGCACGACCTCACGCGCGTGCTGCTGGAGCAGGGCGAGCTGGAGGCCAAGATGAACGACCCGGCCACCTACGGGAGCGGCGGCGAGGCCATCGCGGTGAACAACCAGTACCGCGAGGTCAGCGACTGGGCCGAGACCCTCATGGAGCGCATGGGCGTGCTCGAGGCCAGCATGGCCGCCATCCAGTCGGAGATGGAGGCCTGCCTTGACCCGTCCGCCTGATTGCGCGCCAGACCTTCAGGTCGTGGCCGGGGTGGTCTGGCGCGCGGGCCGGTTCCTGGCGGTGGAGCGCCCCAAAGGCAAGGCCCACGCTGGCTGGTGGGAGTTTCCCGGCGGCAAGGTGGAGCCGGGCGAGGGCCTGGCGAGTGCGCTCATCCGCGAACTTCAGGAGGAGCTGTCCTTCACCTCCACACAGCTCATCTTCTGGCGCGAGAAGCGCTTCGTGTACCCGCAGGGGCCGGTGCGCCTGCATTTCTTCCACGTCACGGCCTTCACCGGCGAGGTTGTCCCGCTGGAGGGCCAGCGCTTCGCCTGGTTCACCCCTGGTGCGGCCGACGTCTCCATCTTCCTGCCCGCCAACGCGGACATCGTGCCTGCGCTCTGCTGGCCCCTGCCGGTCGAGTAAGCCCGCGCCGCATCCTTGGCGGCAATCGGTCATCCCGCCCGGACCGGCAGAACGCGTATCCCTCTTCCTTCTGCTGCGGGCAACGGCCAATGCCGTGGGAGAAACCGCTGTCGTTTGATGCACCGATACGATGAGCTTGCGTGAAATCGTTTGAGGTCCATTTGTTCTGGGCAAGGATCCCGGCTGAGCGCAACAAAAAAGCCCGGCTTTGACCCCGGGCTTTTTGCGTTGGCGTGTGGCGCAGGCTAGAACTTGTAGCCCAGGGAGAACCCGGCCATGTAGGCCCGGCTTTTCGATATTTCAGTGGCGCCGACGAGATTGATCGTGTTGGCGTCCCAGGAGTTGTGGTTGTTCACCAGATACATGAGCGAGACGTCGTAGGTGAAGGCGTTCTGGGTAATGCCAAAGCCGGCGCTGTAGATCTTCCGGTCGCTGGAAGGCAGCATATAGTCTTCGTACCCTTTGCGCACAGGGTCCTGGTCCCAGACGAAACCGGCGCGAAGGGCAAGCCAGTCCAGAGCCTGATATTCGCCTCCGAGCTGGAAGCGCCACACGTTGCGCCAGTTTTTGTCCCGAACGACGTCGCCTGGGGGTGTGCCGGGGGCGATGGTCTTCTCATAGCTGTAGACAAGCTTTTCATAGTCCTGCCATTGGGTATAGATGGCGTCGGCCTCAATCTTCCATTTGGCATTCGGCTTGAAGGCGACTCCAAGGCTGTACGAGGCAGGAAGGGTCAGGCTCATGGAGATGTTGCCGTCCTGCATGTTTGCATTCTCGGTGAATTTGACCTTCCCTTTATCCGTGTGCTGCTGGCTGGTGTGGTAGGTGAAGCCTGCGCTCCACTGGTCATCGAACTTATAGTGCACCGCAAACTGTCCGCCAAAGCCGAACCCATCGACGTTGATCATCTGATCCGTGGTGCTGGTGGGGCGCGTGCGGAGGTCCGCGCTGCTGTACATCAGCTCCGGACCGAAGGCGATGGAAAGGGAATCCGTCAGCTTCAAGGCCAGGTTGGGTGCAAGGGAAAAGGTTTGGAGTTCCGAGCGGTAGACCTTGGTCCGGCCAGCCCACTCGTAGCCATACTGCGTGCCCACGCCGAAACGCGAGAAGATGCCGATCCCGAGCCAGGCCCGTTCCCCGGCCTGGTGCACCAGATAGGCGTGCGGAGGGGTGTAGATGTTGGCCTGGGTCGTGGTTTTGGAGTCTGCCCCTGTGCGGACGTCAGCCGTTGGCGCGATGGCGGTGGCGCCGAGCATGATACGCGTGCCGGGCAGCTGCGTGATGCCTGCCGGGTTGTAGGCAACGGCCGAGGCGTCGTCGGCCAGGGCGATGGTGGCGCCGCCCATGGCATTGGCCCGGGCACCATACTCGTACAACGCAAAACCGCCTGCCAGGGCGGCGCCGGGCAGGCAGAGCAGGCAGAGCAGGGCAACTGCGCAGAGGGAGAGGCGGGCATTTGCTCGGTCGGATTTCATGTGTGTTCCTTTTGGGGCTGGAGTAACGCCTCGGCAAGTCTTGTTTAAAACAACTCGCTGAAGGGTGCTTGTGGTTACCTGCCGGTGGCCAAAAAGTAAACACTAATTCCGACCAAGGGCGGTACCTTTCAGGCATTGGCAACAAAAAAGGGCGCATTGCTGCGCCCTTCTTTCAGGGAAACCGGACACCCGGGCTCGGACCGTTACCGCTGCTCCCTTTCGGGCCTGACGGGGTTCACGGCGAACCCGCCGTCCGGCTTCCCCGGGGTATCTATAAAAAAATGGCGGAGAGGAGAGGATTTGAACCTCCGGTACCCTTCCGGGTACACACACTTTCCAGGCGTGCTCCTTAGGCCGGTCTCGGACACCTCTCCGCGAGGTCGAAACGATTAATACGAAACATGTGGGCTGGCAAGCAAAATATGCGCCCCTTCTCAAGGCAGCTTCAGGCTCCCCCGCAGCTCGCCCAGGCTGTCGCTGTGCGCCTTGATCATGGCCCTGGGCAGGTCGTCGATGATGCGGAAGGACTGGTCCGGCCGGAGGAAATTGGCCGTGCCCACCTGCACCGCAGCGGCCCCCAGCAGGATGAACTCCAGGGCGTCCTCGGCGCTGACGATGCCGCCGATGCCGATGACCGGAATCTGGACCTTGCGGCAGACCTGGTGCACGCAGCGCAGGGCCACGGGCTTGATGGCCGGTCCGGACAGGCCGCCCAGCACATTGGCCAGGGTGGGCTTGCGCGTGCGGATGTCCACGGCCATGCCGAGCAGGGTGTTGATGAGCGACACGGCGTCGGCCCCGCCATCCTCCGCAGCCTGGGCGCAGGAGGCGATGTCCGTGACGTTGGGCGAGAGCTTGACGATGACCGGCTTGCCCTTGGCGCGCTTCTTGACCTCTTCCGTCACCTTGCGGATCTGCGTGGGGTCCTGGCCAAAGGCCGCGCCGCCGTGGCTGACGTTGGGGCAGGAGACGTTGACCTCGAGGGCGGCCACGCCTTCCTCGCCGGACAGGACGCCCGCCAGCTCGCCGAACTCCGGCACGGTGCAGGCGTACATGTTGGCGATGATGGCTGTCTCGCGCCAGGGCAGAAGCGGCAGCTTGTCGCGCAGGAAGGCCTCCACGCCGGGATTCTGGATGCCGATGGCGTTGAGCATGCCGCAGGGCGTTTCGGCCACGCGCGGCATGGGGTTGCCCTCGCGGGCTTTAAGCGACAGGCCTTTGACCACGATGCCGCCGAGGCGTTTCAGGTCGCCGAAGGACGAAAACTCCAGGCCGAAGCCGAAGGTGCCCGAGGCGGTGATGATGGGGTTTTTCAGCACCAGCCCGGCGAATTCAACACGCAGGTCAATCACGGCTCCTCCTAGATCTGAACGTCGGCTGCGGCGAACACCGGCCCGCGCGCGCAGACCTGCACATGTTTGCCCTGGCCGTCCTTGCACACGCAGCCCAGGCAGGCCCCCACGCCGCAGGCCATGGTCTTCTCAAGGGAGACCTCGGCGCGGATGTTCTTCTTCAGCGCGTGGGCCTGCACGGTGCGCAGAAACGGCGTCGGGCCGCAGGCCAGCACGAGTCCGCCGGCATGCTCATCCATGGCGGTCTCGATGCGGGCGATTATGTCCGGCAGGTCGTCCGTTGAGCGCTCCTGGATGGATTCGGCGCGCACCTTCTCGGACATGGTCAGGTAGGGATAGAAATCAATGGCTGCGCGGTGGGCGAAGAGCAGGTGCAGCAGCTCCGGGCTCGGATGGTTCTCGATGTAGCCCCGGAAGGGCGCGATGCCCATGCCCCCGGCCAGGAGCAGGGTCGGGGTCTGGGGCGGGGCGCTGAAGCCGTTGCCCAGCGGCCCCCAGATGATGACCACCTCGTCCGGCCGCAGCCGGGCCAGACGGCTGGTGCCCCGGCCCACCACCTGGACGAAGAAGGTCACGCTCTCGGCATCCACGCGGGAGATGGAGAAGGGGCGTCCCCAGGGCAGCTCCAGGCCCCAGTGCTTGGCCCGCAGCATGGCGAACTGGCCGGGCCGGTACGATTCCCAGCCGGGGTTCTCCAGGGTCAGCTCCACAAAGTCGCTGGGCTCGTCCCAGGTGCCCAGGAAGCGGACCTCCCTGACCTTGACTTCACGGCAATTTCTCTCCACCATATTCTCCCTTTGTCCCGCTGGATTGTGCGGGGCTCCCCATCCACCTTTCGAGGACTTCTTTGAACAGCACTGAAACCTTTCGACCCGAAATAATGGCCCCTGCGGGCGACCGCGCGAGCTTCCTGGCCGCCGTGGCCGCTGGCGCGGATGCCGTGTACCTGGGGCTCAAGCACTTCTCCGCGCGCATGCAGGCCAAAAACTTCGGCCTGGGCGAACTCTCCGTGCTGGTGGACTTTGCCCACGAGCGCGGGGTGCGCGTGTACGTGGCCATGAACGTCCTGCTCAAACCCGAGGACGCCCGGGCCGCAGGCGGCCTCATCGAGCGCCTGGCGCGCATGGTCAGGCCCGACGCGCTCATCGTGCAGGACCTGGGGCTCATCAGCCTGGCCCGGCAGGCCGGGTTCACGGGCGAGCTCCACATCTCCACCCTGGCCAACGCCACCCACCCGGCGGCCTTGCGGGTGGCCAGGGACCTGGGCGCCACCCGCGTGGTGCTCCCGCGCGAGCTGGACCTGGAAGAGGTCAAGCTCATGGCCGGGTCCTGCCCCGAGGGCCTGGAGCTGGAGCTTTTCGTGCATGGCGCGCTCTGCCATTGCGTGTCCGGGCGCTGCTGGTGGAGCAGCTTCTTCGGCGGCAAGAGCGGCCTGCGTGGCCGTTGCGTTCAGCCCTGCCGCCGCTTGTACAGGCAAGGGGGCGCCAAAAGCAAGCCCGAACGGCTGTTCTCGTGCCAGGACCTGTCCCTCGACGTGGTCACCAAACCCCTGCTGAGCGTGCCCCAGGTCAGCTCCTGGAAGATCGAGGGCCGCAAGAAGGGGCCGCACTACGTCTATTATGTGGTCACGGCCTACCGCATGCTGCGCGACAACCCGAACGACGCCGTGGCCCGCAAGTCGGCCTTTTCGCTCATCGAGCAGGCCCTGGGGCGGCCCGTGACCCACGGCCGCTTCCTGCCGCAGCGTCCGTTTCCGCCGGTCAGGCCCAGCGAGGAGACGGCCTCCGGCTTCCTGGTCGGGCAGGTGAAGAAGGAGCCCGGCGGCAAGTCCTACATCCAGTCGCGCCTGGACCTTTTGCCCGGCGACCTGCTGCGCCTGGGCTGCGAGGACGACGCCTGGCACCAGACCATGCCCCTGCGCCGGCGCGTGCCCAAGGGCGGCCGCCTGGACTTCCCCCGGCCCCAGAGCGGGCACCTGCCGCCAGCCAAGGCCCCGGTGTTCCTCATCGACCGCCGCGAGCCCGAGCTCATGCGCATCCTGGCCGACCTGGAAAAGGAGCTGGCCGCGCGGCCCGTGCCCCCGGAAAAAGAGGCCTCGTCCTTTGCGCCCCGGCACTTCTCGCCGCCCACCCGGACCCTGCGCCTGGACATGGGCGTGTTCCGCGCCCTGCCGCGCGGCGCGGGCAAGGGCCGGGCAGGGGACGTCGGCGTGTGGCTGGAGCGCTCGGCCCTGCTGGATGTGCCCAGGCCCGTCACGGCGCGCATCTGGTGGTGGCTGCCCCCGGTCATCTGGCCCGGCGAGGAGGAGCGTTACCGCAATCTGCTGGCCGAGGCCCGGGAGCGCGGGGCCAAGATGTTCGTGCTCAACGCCCCCTGGCAGGCCGGGCTGTTCGAGTCCCGCGAGGGCGTCCGTCTCGTCGGCGGCCCCTTCTGCAATCTGGCCAGCGTCGAAACCGCCGCACAGTTCGCCAGCCTGGGCCTGGAGGCGGCCTTTGTCAGCCCGGAGCTTTCCGGCGCGGAGCTCCTGTCCCTGCCGCGCAAAAGCCCGATTCCGCTGGGCATTGTGGTGGGCGGGTTCTGGCCGCTGGGCATCACGCGCATCCTGGCCGAGGAGGTGCGCCTGGAGGAGCCCATCCTGAGCCCGCGCGGGGAGATCGCCTGGGTGCGCAAGTTCGGCTCCAACCACTGGATCTTCCCCGGCTGGGAGCTGGACCTGTCCGGCCACCGGCGCGAGCTGGAGCAGGCCGGGTACGGGGCCTTCGCCACCATGCGCGAGTACTGGCCGAAGTTCCTGGACCAGAACACGCGCACCAGCGTCTTCAACTGGGACCAGGGGCTGCTGTGAGCGTGTAGGCCTGCCGGGTTGAGGCCCTGCGCCTGACCGCCACGGTGAAGAAGCAGGGCAACGTGCTCGCCCGCGTCAGGGGCTGTTTCAAGCGCCAGCTCTCGGCGGACGGGAAGCGTGAGCTCCTTGAAGCCATTGGCGCCCATGCCAGTGAACTGTTGCTACTCATGGCTCAGGCGACTTTATTCAACCACCGCATGAGGTAATTCGGCGAGGCCTGCCTGGCCGGGCAGTGGTATCTCAAGCCCCATCCGGCAGAACTGAAGCTGCGCAGCCAGGCCTGAGCTTTCCGGTCTTGCCCAGGCCTGCGGATGCGGGTAGTGTCGGAGCATGGAGGTACAGCCCATGACCAGCACCATTCCGCAGATCCCCGTGGCCGAGGCCAGGGCCTTTCTCGACTCCGCCCGCCTTGGCCAGCGCACCCTGCTCGATGTGCGCCAGGACTTCGAATATGCCGAGGGCCACCTGCCCGGCGCGACCCTCATTCCTTTGCCTGAGCTGGCCGACCGCGCCAAAGAGCTCGACCCGGCCCTGCCGATGGTGGTCTACTGCCGATCGGGCAAGCGCAGTCTGGCTGGAGCCAACCTTTTGTCCGGGCTGGGCTTCCGCGATGTCGTGAGCATGCAGGGGGGCATCCTGGCCTGGGACGGGGCGCAGGCCGCAGGCCCGCTGGACCTCGGCCTGGACGCGCTGCTCTCGGCCGCGAGCGCCCAGGAGCTGCTGGAGCGTGCCTGGGGCATGGAGCTGGCCCTGGGCGACTTTTACAGCGCCCTGGCGGGCAAGGCTGCCGAGGCTGAAGCCGCTGCGCTGTTCGAGCGTCTGGCCGGATTCGAGGAGAAACACCGCCGGACCCTGACGGAGATCTGGAAGCGCATTGGCAACGGCGACGTGGGGGCCTTTGAGGAGCGCGCCCGCGCCTTTGCCGCCCCCGGCTTGCTGGAGGGCGGCATCAGCGCAGCCGGCTACCTGGGCCTGCTGGGCGCTCCGCAGAGTTCCTCCGAGGCCTTGGACCTGGCCCTGGCCGTGGAAGCCCAGGCCATGGACCTGTACCTGCGCCGGGCCAGGGACGAGGCGGACGCCGACCTGCGCCGCACCCTCATCCTGCTGGCCGAGGAGGAAAAGGCCCACCTCAAGATCCTGGGCGCCTTTGTGGATGGCCGCAAGGGGTTCTAGACGCCGCGCTTTTGCAGCAGGTTCCCGCCCAGGATGAGCACCAGCCCGGCGTAGGTCGTGGCCTGGATGCCTTCGCCCAGGATCGTGCCGATGAAGAAGAGCGACAGAAACGGCGACAGGAAGATCAGGTTGCCGATCCTGGCCGCGCTGGTGGTCAGGCGCAGGGCCGAGAGCCAGAGCACGAAGCTCACCCCCATCTCGAACACCCCCACGTAGGCCGCGGCGAGGAGCCCCTCGGCGCTGGCCGGCGGCATTTCGCTGAACAGGAGCGTGGCCGCCAGCACCAGCGGCAGCGCAAAGGCGAAGTTCAGGAAGAGCGCCAGCACCGGGTCCGTGGCGCTTCTGGTGTTGCCGATCCAGTACAGGGCCCAGATGAGCGTGCTCCCAAGGGCCAGGGCCACGCCGAGCGGGCTGCCGGAATCAAGGGCCGTCAGCCTGCCCTGGGTGGAGAGAATGACAACCCCGGCGTAGCTCACGCAGATGGCCAGGAGGTCGCGCCTGGTGAGCTTCTGGCCGAGCAGCGGCACGGACAACAGCGACAGGGTGATGGCCCAGGTGTAGTTGAGCGGCTGGGCCACCTGGGCTGGCAGCAGGGCATAGGCCTTGAACAGGACCGTGTAGTACAAAAAGGGGTTCAGGGCGCCCAGCAGGGCGCAGCGCAGGAGTTCGCCGCGGCCCAGGCGCAGCAGGAGCGGGAGCTTGCCCTGGGCCGCCAGGATCAGCGCCAGGGTCAGCACCGACACGGCGTCGGCCACCAGCAGAAGCTGGAGGTGGTCCAGGTGGCGCAGGGCGATCTTGAAGGCTGTGGCCACGGTGCTCCAGATGAGCACGGTCGCCAGGCCGAAAAGATACGCCCGCCTTTGCCGGGAGGGGATGTCCGCCACTGCGTTGTCCGCCACCTCAGGTCCCGGCGTGCTCGGCGGCTAGAGGACCACGTGCCGCTTGATGTGCGCCACGGCCTCCTCGTTGGAGTCGGTGACCAGGAACAGGTCCAGGTCCCGCGGGCCGCAGTAGCCGTCGGCCACCAGCCGGGTCTGGAACCAGTCCACCAGCCCGCCCCAGAAGTCCTTGCCCAAGAGCACGATGGGGAAGGCCTTGATGCGCCGGGTCTGGATGAGCACCAGGGCCTCGGAGAGCTCGTCCAGGGTGCCGTAGCCGCCGGGCAGGGCGATGTAGGCCATGGCGTACTTGATGAACATGAGCTTGCGCACGAAGAAATAGCGGAAGTCGCAGCGTATGTTGAGGAAGGGGTTGTTGCGCTGTTCCAGCGGCAGGTGGATGTGCAGGCCCACGGACTGGCCCCCGGCCTCGTAGCAGCCCTTGTTGCCGGCCTCCATGAGCCCGGGGCCGCCCCCGGTGATGACCGTGAAGCCAGCGTTGGCCAATTGCGCGGAGAGGTCCACAGTCTTTTCGTACCAGGGCTCCCCGGCCTTGACCCGGGCCGAGCCGAACACGGACACGGCCGGCCCGATGTCGTTCAGTGTCTCGAAGCCGTCCACGATCTCCGAAAGGATCTTGAACAGCCGCCACGACTCCTGCATGGAGAGATCGTCGATGAGGTACTGCTTGGAGTTGGGCATTGTCACCTCGAGCCTGTGATTTAGTGGTTGCGGGTCTGTGCCTTCTTTGGCAAACATCTTCCAGTCCCGGCACCATGCGCCGGACAACCTTCATCTACACGGAAACACGCGCAACCGGAAGAGCGGGCTTGCACCCTGTGCTGCCAAACCGAGCGCAAAACCCAAGGCGGGCAGAGGGCAACATATGAAGATCACTTTTCTGGGCGCAGCCCAGGCCGTCACCGGTTCCTGCTACATCCTCCAGACCGGCGGCCACCGCTTCTCTGTAGACTGCGGCATGCATCAGGGCAATGCCGAGATCGAAAAGCGCAACCTGGACATGGACGGCTACCGCCCGAGCGAACTGGATTTCGTCCTGGTGACCCACGCCCACATCGACCATATCGGGCTCTTGCCGCGTATCGTGGCCGAAGGCTTCAAGGGCAAGATCTACGCCACACCGCCCACCCGCGAGCTGATGCAGATCCTGCTGCTGGACAGCGCCCACATCCAGGAGATGGAAGCCGAACAGCATCACCGCAAGGGTTTGCGCCGGGGCCACAAGCTGGACCAGCCGCCGTACACCATGGGCGAGCGCCGCAACAAGGCCGCGGCCTTGCCCCCCCACACGATGGAGCGCCGCGACAGCAGGCTGGACCAGCCGCTTTACACCACGGCCGACGCCATGGCCACCATCCCGCTGATTCAGCCCATCGAGTACAACAAGCCCTTTGAACCAGCGCCGGGCCTCCGCGTCACCTACCGCGACGCCGGGCACATCCTCGGTTCCGCCTTCATCGAGATCGAGTACCTGGAGGACGGCAAGACCACCAAGCTCATCTTCTCCGGCGACCTGGGCCGTCCGGGCCAGCTCATCCTGCCGGATCCGAGCACGGGCGGCAGCGCGGACTATGTGTTCCTGGAGTCCACCTACGGCGACCGCGACCACAAGTCCGTGGAAAACAGCCGCGAGGAGCTGGCTGCGGCCATCGCCTACAGCTACAAGAACCACGAGAAGGTCATCATCCCGGCCTTTGCCGTGGAGCGCACCCAGCAGATCCTGTACACGCTGTTTTTGCTGAGCGAGGAAGGCAAGCTGCCCAGGGACATGCCCGTGTACCTGGACAGCCCGCTGGCCATCCAGGCCACGGAGATCTTC
>CAZXZF010000029.1:0-17392 GCA_964645095.1 uncultured Desulfocurvus sp.
GGCCGGATGGCCACGATGTTGCCGGGCGTGCGGCCGAGCATCTTCTTGGCCTCTGTGCCCACGGCGAGCACGACCTTGCCGCCGCGGCTGTCGCGCTTCACGGCCACCACCGACGGCTCCGAGAGCATGATGCCGGAACCCTTGACGTAGACCAGCGTATTCGCGGTCCCCAGGTCGATGGCCAGGTCCGTGGAGAAGTAGTCAAAGAATTTGTCGAATAATTTAGCCATAAAGCCCCCGGTTCTTGATATATTTGGTGGCCGCCATTAGGATGGAAGGGCGGCGGCAATTCTCTCTTTCAGCCGCAGAACAGCACCTCGTACCAAAAGAAGCACCGGCAGGCAATACATGAGCACTCCCCCCGGCCCGGAAGAAACCACGCGTTTTTACACCCTGGCGGCTTTTTTCCGGGCGCGCCTGGGCGCAGGCGCCCGCAAAGTGCCGCTGGACGCCGGGTTCTCCTGCCCCAACCGCGACGGCAGCCTTTCCCGTTCGGGCTGCCTGTTCTGCAATCCGGCCGGCTCGGGCACCGGGCTGCTGGCCCAGGGCCTGGGCCTGACCGAACAATGGGCGTTCCTGGCCCCGCGCCTGAGCGCCCGGCACCCCGAGGCCCGGCTTCTGGCCTACCTGCAGTCCTATAGTAACACACATGCGGGCATCACCCACCTGGGGGCGGTGCTGGCGGAAATTTCGGCCCTGCCCGGCGTGTCCGGGCTGTGCCTCGGCACGCGGCCCGACTGTCTTGATGTCGGGCCGGATGCCGGGCTGCATGCCGGGCCGGATGCGGACGGGAGCTGCGCGCGCCTGGACCTGCTGGCGTCCTTTCTTCGATCTGACGTCCAGGCTGACATCTCGGCTGGCACCTCGGCTGGCGCCTCGACTGGCGCCTCGTTCGGCTTCGTGCAGCTGGACCTGGGCCTGCAAAGCGCCGACGATGCGGTGCTGGCGCGGATCGGCCGGGGCCACGACGCAGCCTGCTTCGCCCGTGCGGCAAAGGCGGCGGCGGCGCGCGGCCTGTCCGTGTGCGCGCACCTGGTGCATGGCCTGCCCGGAGCCCGCCCGGACGATTTGGCCGCCTCTGTTGATTTTCTGAACACGCTGCCCGTTGGGGGGGTCAAGTTCCACAACCTGCTGGTCTGCCGGGGCGCGGGCCTGGAGGCCCTCTGGCGGGCTGGGGGGCGGACGGGAGGATACCTGCCGCCGGGGCGCGAGGACTATGTCCAGGCCCTGGTGCGTGCGCTTGTCCGCCTCAGGCCGGACATCTGCGTGCAGCGCCTGGCCGCGGACGCGGCCCCAGGGGAGCTTCTGGCTCCGGACTGGGCTGCGGACAAGAACGCCACGCTCTTGCGCCTGCGCTCCGAACTGGCCCGGCAGGACGCCTGGCAGGGCAAGGATGGTTTTTGCCCGGACAGCCCGCCGGATTGGGATAATCTACCAGCTTGGAATAACCAGCCAGCCTGGGACAGGCCGCCCGGCTGGGACAAGCCGCCTGGCCAGGGCGCAGACGCGGAGGAGAAGACATGAGCAGGCGCACGAAGTTGGTGTCCCAGGGGGCTGAACAGGCCCAGCGGTCCGGACTGTCCGGGAGGGCGGAGCGGCTGGCCGCGCCCCCCCTGGCCCTGACCCTGCACTGGCGCGGCGGGCAGGTGCTGCGCCTGGAGCTGGGCAAGGCCGAAACCGAAGCCTTGGCCCCGGACGCCAGCCCCGAGGCGCAAGCGGTGCACCAGGCCCTGCTGCTCCTGGCCGCTGGCCGGGCCACGGATTTTCCGGCCCTGCCGCTGTGCTGGGAGGCTGTGCCGCCGTTCACGGCGGACATTCTGCGCACGCTGTTTACGCAGGTGCCCGCAGGCCGCACCGTGACCTACGGAGAGCTGGCCGCCCTGGCCGGGCATCCGGGCAAGGCCCGGGCCGTGGGCCAGGCCATGGCCCGCAATCCCTGGCCGCTCATCGTGCCCTGCCACCGGGTGCTGGGCGCGGGTGGAGCGCTCACCGGCTACACCAACCCCCACGGGCTGGACCTGAAGGCGCTGCTTTTGGCCCTGGAGTCCAGCCAGGGCGCAAAGGGCTAGGGCCTGTTTCTAAAAGCGTCTTTTGCCCCCTGGACGTCGTCTGAAGGTCGGCGCGAGCCGATTTTGGTCCAGGGCTGTACCGCATGAGTACACCCCCTGGCCCCCAAATAGGCTCTCTCCTCGCCAGGGAACAAAATCCATCATTTGGAAACAGACCCTAGGGGGGCAAAATGGCCTATGCTTTTCGCCTGGATGATGTGCGCCTGGCCTACATCCGCATCTCCCGCGCTGACCTTGCAACAGAGTGCCTCGCGCCAGAGGGCCTCGCGGCACAGGGGCTCACCTTTGCGCTCAAGCTGGACGGAGTGGAGCATCCGCTGACCCAGGCGGTGCTGAAACAGGACACGCTCTCCATCAACGACGAGCTGTGCCAGGTGGAGCGCATCCTTCAGCGCGCCAGCAACAGGCAGGCCTCCCTGGTCATCCGCGCTGCCGCCAAGGCCGGGGGCACTCCGGAGCACGAGGAGCTGGTGCTCTTCCACCATTCCTTCTTTCTGCCCTTTGTGGACTACGTGAAGTCCATGCCCCTGGGCGGCGGCTCCCGCAAGCCGGGGCTCCTGGCCGCCTTCACCCACGCTTACAACGACAACGACATGCTCCGGTTCTGGGAGGCGCACCACGCCAGGCTCGTGGGGCACAAAAACCTGTACGTCATCGACCACGGCTCAGCTGTGTCGCCCAAAGGCGTGCTGGACGCGCGGACCAACGTGGTGCCCCTGCCGCGCGGAGAGACCGACCACGCCGACATGGCCCGGTTCTGCGGCCACTTCCAGCGCTTCCTGCTCTCGCAGTACCGCTTTGTGCTGCACACCGACGCCGACGAGCTGCTGGTGCACGAGGACGGAGAGGAGGCGCTTCTGGCCAGGCTCGCGGACGGCGGGCTAAAGGGCGGCCCGGACAGCATCCTCCAGCCCGGCCAGGCCTTTGACGTGCTGCATGATGTGCGGGATGATGATATCGGCGGGGTGCGTGCGGAAGGCCAGCTCCAGCCCGGCGAGCTGGTCTCGATGCAGCGCAGCCTCATGCTGCCTGCCGGGGATCTCTACAGGAAGCCGGTGCTGGCGGGCATCCCGGCCAGCTGGCTCCCGGGCTTCCACCTGGTCTATGAGGAGGCAAGCGTGCGCCAGGAGCCGGGCCTGTGGCTGGTGCACCTGCAATCAGCCGACTTTGACCTGTTGCTGGACAAGAACCGCAGGTGGAACAGCCTGCGCCAGTCAAAGGTGGACTTTGCGCGCTGCCCGCAGAACGGGCGGCCCGGCGACCCGGAGTCGCTGCGGCAGTGGTATGCGCAGAGGTATCAGGATGCGGGGCTGGCGGCGCTGCCGGAGCGCCTGCGCGGGAAGTTCTAGGGGGACAGTGGGAGATATTGGCCGGGCGGGCTGGGCCAGAAGCCGGTCCAACCCGCGCTGCGCCGTGTTTACGGGGCCGGGATGTGGAACTGGATGTCCGTCTGCACCACGGCGTCGCCGGTCACGTGGGCGATGGCCGCAGGGCCAGCCCCACCGTTGCCGTCGGAATCGTAATAGAGAGTTTGGTGGTACGCGTCGTACACGAACACCGCAGAACCCGGAGCACCGGTGTAGCTGTTGGCGGTGTATGTGTCGTGGGTGGCGTCTCCCTCGGAGACGAAGCCCGCTGTTTGGATAAAGGCCTCGCTGGAGAAGCTCAGCTTGTCCCCGTCGGCATGGGAGAAGTCGGTGATCTGCTCGCTGGCGCTGCCGTCTGTGGTGGCGTTGTACATGAATATGTCCGCGCCGCTTCCACCGGTCAGGGTGTCCGCGCCGCTGCCGCCGCCGAGGATGTCATTGCCGCCGCCGCCGAAGATGGTGGCGCCGCTGGTCCAGGAGGTCAGGTCGATGATGTCGTTGCCGCTGCCGCCCTTGATCTCCGCAATGCCGGAGAAGGTCTGGGTATAGGCCCCGAAGAGCGCGGTGCCCGCCAAATCCCCTGTGCCCACGATGGTGAGCTGGGTGCCGCTGTCGAACCCGGAGTAGTCCAGGGTGTTGTGGCCTGCGCCGCCGCCGATGACGTCGTTGCCCAGGGAGCCGATGATGACGTTGTCCTGGCCGTCGCCGGTGAGGTGGTCCGACTCGGCCGAGCCGATGATGTTCTTGAAGCCGATGAGGGTGTCCTGGAAGTATTCTTCGGACTGGTTGCCGATGTAGGTGCCTGTGCCGGCGTCCAGGTCCACGTACAGGTGCCAGGCGCTGGGAATGGCCTCTGTCAGGTGCTGGTAGGACACGGTGTCGTCGCCGCCGCCGCCATTCAGGGTGTCGCAGTGATACGGAGTGGTGGATGAGCCGTCGCCGCCGCCGCTGGTGTCCGTGGAGCCGTAGCCCTCAAGGACGTTGGCGTTGGCGTCGCCGGTGATGGTGTCGTTCGACGTGGTGCCGGTGATGTTGGAGATGCCGATGAGGTGGTCGGTCGTGCCCTCGTAGGTGGCGGTGCCGCTGGTCAGGTTCACGTTCACCGCCGCGCCCATTTCCTGGTAGCTCACGGTGTCCAGGCCGCCGCCGCCGTAGAAGTAGTCGCCGCCGCCCAAGCCGTGGAATACGTTGTCGTGCGAGTCGCCCATGAGGAAGTCCATGGCCGTGGTGCCGACGATGTTCTCCACGTTGGTCAGGTGGTTGTCGTAGTAGTCGCTGCCGTCAAAGGCGAGGGACGTGTGTGCGGCGATGGAATCGGTGAGGGTGACGCTGGGGTCCAGGGCATGGAAAACGTCATAGGGTGTGAGCGCCGAATTGCCCAGGTTCACCGCCAGCCAGTCGAGGCCGCCGTCGGGGTGGAAGGTCACGGTGTCCGTGCCCGCGCCGCCGTTGATGCTGTGGCCCTCGGAGCCGTTGTAGCCGCCGGGGGTCACGGTGAAATGGTCGTCATAGGCCGAGCCCACGATGCTCCCGAAGTGGCCGCCGTCGAGGCGGAGGTGGTCCTCCTGAGCATAGCCTCCGGCGTCCGTGTGCTGGGCGACTGCGTAATATCCGTTCCCGTCCTGATGGGTGGTCCAGTCGCTCATGTCCAGGGTGACGCCGGTGCCATCGGTCACCAGATGCTCGAAGCTCACGGTGCCGGTGGTCATGTAGGCGTGGAGCACGTTGCTGCCGCCGCCGCCCTCGATGACAAAGGGGCCGGATGGGGCGCCGCCGAAGCCATCGCCGCAGCCGTAGATGGTGTCGTTGCCGCCATCGCCGATGATGTGCTCGATGCCGTGGATGCTCTGGTCGCCGTCGGTGAAGGAGACCGTGCCGCCGAACATATCGATGGTCAGGGGGAGGCCGCTGAAGCCGGAGTAGTCCAGGGTGTTGTGGCCTGTGCCGCCGTAGAGGGCGTCGTTGCCCAGGGAGCCGTGAATGGTGTCATCGCCGCCGCCGCCGGTGATGGTGTCGCTGTCTGCGCCGCCGTAAATGGTGGCGCCAGCGGTGAGCCAACCGCTGAGGTCGATGATGTTCGAGCCCTGGCCGCCCTTGATGACCTCAATGCCGGTGAAGGTCTGGGTGCCGCCGCCCATGCCGGTGTTGAGCACCTCGCCCGCATAGTTGGTGGCGGTGCCGGTGATCTCAAGGGGGGAGTCGTCGCTGAACGCGGAGTAGTCCAGGGTGTTGTGGCCGCTGCCGCCGGTGATGCTGTCGTCGCCGAAGGAGCCCACGAAGGTGTTGTCGCCCAGGCCGCCGTAGAGGGTGTCGTTGTTGTCGCCGCCCATGAGCGTGTCGTTGAAGTCGCCGCCGATGACCTCGTAGGTGCCATCGTACCCAACGTCGGAGACGGTGAAATTGAGGGTGCTGCCAGCAGTGTGCAGGCCGCTGCCGTCGATGGTGAGGTAGTTGTGGCCAGCGGCCAGGTTGGTCGTCAGATTGCTGCAGCCGGTGTCGCCGCTGATCCAGAGCTCGGTGGGCGCATCGCCCAGCTTGATGATCTCCACTCCAGTAACCCCGGCCAGGTCGCCGTCGTAGTACTGGTGGCCGTGGTCCTGGGTGAAGTTCAGGGTGTCGACCCCGGCGCCGCCGTCGATGGCGTCGCTGCTGGTCAGGTGCGCGCCCATGTTGAACGTGTCGTTGCCATCAGTGCCAACGAAGTCGTCGTCTTCGTCCGGGGTGCCCGTGTAGGTCTGCCCGCCGGTGTCGGCCATGATATCGTCGATGATGACGAGGTCCGTGGCGACCATGCTGGCGCTGCCGATGTCGGCTATGACGACTCCTGTCTCGGTGCTGTTTGTTCCGTCGGCGTCGAACATGAGCAGGTGGTGGCTGGGGTCGGTGTCATCCAGGTACCAGGATGGGGTGTCTGCTTCACCGTGGTCATTGAAGTCATCGACGGAAGTGTAGAAGTGTGCCTGGGCGGTGGCCGAATCGTTGTGGCCGAAGTCGCCCCCGGCGTCGGTCTTGTAGAAGGCGATCTTGTCCGTGCCGCTGACAAAGTCGGTGATGCTGTCGCCACCGTCGCTCTGCGCCGCGAAGGCGAACATGTTGACGCCGCCGCCGCCGGTGAGGGTGTCCGCGTCCGCGCCGCCGATGATGGTGTCGTTGGCGCTTGAGCCGATGATGCTGTTCCCCCCGCCGTGGCCCGTGAGCATCAGGGTGTCCGTGGCGGCTGTGGCGCCCCAGCCGGCCCCGAAGGTGAAGTTGTGCAGGTCGATGTCCTTGCCGCCGTACGTATCCACGATGAAGGTATGGTTGCCCGCGCCCGTGGCGTCCAGCTCCCAGGCCTGCCCGTAGCTTTGGGCGCCTCCCACGGTGGCGCTGACGGCATTGCCGGTGCTGTCCAGCAGGATGCGCTCCAGGCCGGTGATGGCGGTGATGTCCTGCTCCTCGACGTTGGTCCGCAGGTCGGCGTTGGCCGCCGTGATCTGGATGGTGTCGGTGCCGAGGCCCGCGTCGAAGGTGGTGACGGTCCCGAACTGGTTCTGGTTCAACAGGATCGTGTCGTTGTAGGCGGAGCCGATGCTGTGCTCGAAGCCGGTAATGGTGTCCGTGTTGCCGTAAGTGTCCCGGATGGTGCCCGCAGCCACGTTGACGGTGATGCCGGTGATGTGGTCCCCGCCGGTCTCGCCAGCGTAGGTTAGGGTGTCCTCGCCCGCGCCGCCGTCCAGAACGTCAGCGCCCGCGCCGCCGGAGATGGTGTCGTCGCCGTCGCCGCCGCTCAGGGTCTCGGCCTGGGCGGAACCGATGAAGGTGTCGTTCCCGCTGCCGCCGGTGAAGGCATTGAAATCCGAACTGAAGGTGAATTGACCAAGGAACGCTGTGGTGTTGTCTGTAAGCGTGTGGGTAACGTTGTTGAAGGTCAGGTTGTCGGTCTCGAAGCTGCTGGCGTCGAAGGTGTTCTGCCCGCCCGCTCCGTTCAGGTACACGGTGCTGGCGGCATTGTTCAGCAGGTTGTCGAGCACCACATGGCTGGTGCTGAAGACGTCGTCGCCTGTTGTGCCCTTGAACACGAGGTGCCCTGCGGCGTCTGTGTCGTTTTCCACGTGCAGGTCTGTGTTGTCCATGGTCATAGAAGCGAGAGGGTTGAATCCAATGGTGGCGGTGACGCCATCGCTCAGGACCATGTGCGCAACGGCGGGCGCACCGCCGGCGTAGAGGCTGATGTAGTTGGCCAGGGTGAAGTCGGTGTCGCCCGTCACCTTCAGGGTCATGGTTCCAGAAGCGTTGGCGATCGAGTCGCCCGTGACATCGCTTGTGCTGTTGAAGACAAAGGTGTCGTCGCCGCCGCCGCCGATCATGCTGTCCGCGCCTGCGCCGCCGGTGATGGAGTCGTTGCCCGCGCTGCCGACGATGCTGTCGTCTCCGGCCCCGCCGTTCAGGATCAGGGCGTCCCCTTGATCCCCCCAACCGGAGCCGGGCGTCAGGTTGTGGGCGTCCAGGACGACGCCCGCGTCGCTGCCGGCGTTGATGGCGATGGTCTCCGCCGTGCCTTCGTGGCCCTCGAGAATGAATGCGGTGACCCGGTTGGTGTCGCTGGCGACGTCCAGGATGCCCGGGTTCAGCGTGGCGTGGGCCTCGGTGTCCAGGCTCAGGGTGATCATGCCGGGCAAAAGGGACTTGATGCCGGAGAAGTCCACGCTGGAGAGGTCCGCAGTGCCGGAAACCTTGATGGTCGTGTCGCCGTTGTTGCCGGCGAAGCTGTCGTGCCCGGCATCGCCCGCGAGGTACACGAAGGTCTTGTTGCCGCCGCCGCCGTCAAAGACATCGTCGCCAGCGCCGCCGGTGATGGTGTCGTTGCCAAAGCCGCTGTAGATGTGGTCGTTGCCTGCGCCGCCGTCGATGATGTCGGCGTTGGCGCCGCCGTAGATGGTGTCGTTGCCCGCGTCGCCGAAAAGCTGGTTGAGCCCGTCCAGGCCGTGGATGATGTCGTCCCCGTCCCCGCCGTGGATGGTGTCGCCGATGTTGGGCTGCCAGTCGTCGCCCGCGATGACGGCGTTGCCGCCGGTGAGGGTGTCGTTGAAAGCGCCGCCGATGATGTTGAAGGCGCCCTGGGTTCCTGCGCCGCCGCCGTTGAAGGTCAGGGTGTGGTTGCCTGTGGTGAGGAGGCTGCCGTCGATCTCGATGTGCCGACCCACGTCCATCCAGTCAGGTTCCGACGTGGCGGGAAACACGAGTGACGTGGTCGCGTCGCCCAGGACGATCTTCTCCACGCCGCGGACATTGTCCAGGTCGTGGCTTTGCACGTGCGTGTCAAATTGCCCGGGATATGATCCTTCGCCGCCGTGTACGATCTGGTCCTGCTGGGTGAAGGTCAGGGTGTCCGCGCCCGCGCCGCCGTTGATGGTGTCGGCGCTGGTCAGGTGCGTGCCATAGTGGAAGTAGTCGCCGTAGCTGGACCCGGTGATGCTGTCGGCCCCGGACCCGGCGGTGAAGTCTATCTGGCCCCCCGCAGTGAGGGTCAGGCCCCCGGTCAGGTTGCCAGCGTCAAAGGTCAGGGTGGTGTAATTAAAGTTAACGATTGGGGCAACGGTGCCGGGCACGTTCAGGGTTGCGTGCTGGGCGGTGGGGTCCAGGACAACCTTCTCCACGTTTGTCACGTAGGTCAGGGCATCCGGGTGCGCGTCGTCCGGCCTGAAGTGCAGGATGTCCGCGCCGCCGCCGCCGTTGATGGTGTCGGCGCTGGTCAGGTTCGCGTCGAAGTAGAAGTTGTCGGCCTGGCCGGTGCCGGTGATGTGGTCGTTCCCGGCCCCGGCATGGTAGTCCAGCTTGGCCGAAAGCGCGCTGGCGTCCAGGGTCAGGGTGGGCCCGGCCAGCATGGACGTGGTGTCGATGGTCAGGGTGTCGTCATGGGGCAGGGCGACGGGCAGGGCGTCCAGGGTCACGTCGGTCGAGGGGTTGCCGAAGATGAGGGTGTCGATGTCGCTGACGTTGGCCAGGGCGTCCGAATGGCCTTGGTCCGGGATGAATTCCAGGGTGCCGCCCGCGCCGTGGATGTACACCTGGGACATCATGTGCGTGCCCAGATTGTACAAATTCGAGTAGGTGGAGCTGCCGGTGATGTCGAGCTTGTCCGCCAGACCCCACTGGGCGAAGGATATGTTCGAGAAATCATAGTACCAGTTGGAGCCGGGGTCCTTGACGATGAAGGTCGCGCCGTAAGTCGAGGAGTTCGTGCCGGTGAGGGTCGACACGGACGAGGTGTGCGCCGGGAACCCTTCTCCGCCCCTGTACCCGTAGTCGATCTGGGCGGCCGTGAAGGTGCCCGTGCTGCCAGAGCCCAGGCTGACGTTCTGGATGTGCAGGATCGTGGCCCCGGTGAAGTCAACGGCCACGCCCGTGCCAGTGCCCAGCGTGTTGATGCCGCCGCCGCCGTCGATGGTGGCGTGGACCGCGCCGGAGGCCGCGTAATTCACGGCGTCGTTGCCCGCGCCGCCGGTGATGGACACGCCCATGCCGCCGCTGCCGACCGTGGCGCTGTCGCCGCTGTTGCTCAGCTTGACCACTGCCGCCGCACCGCCGGAGATGAAGGGGGATATTGGCGGGCCAGCCGAAAGGTCCAGGGTCACCGGACCCGTGGGGACGATTGGCGTGGTCTCATGGTTTTGCTCGGTGTTGCCCTGTCCAGTTCCACCGCCGAGGGCGTCCGTGGCCCCTTGGGAGATGAGTATCCCAGCCCCCGGCCCTTGTCCCGGCCCCTGGCCCGGCCCCTGGCCCGGCCCTTGTCCCTGCCCCTGGCCTTGTCCCTGGTTCTGCCCTTGTCCCTGGCCCTGCCCGGTGAGCTGGTTCAGGTTGAACACCGAGCCCTGGGTGAGATTCAGCTCCGTGCCCTGCTTGGCGGCCACGTCAGCCGCAGTCTTGGCGGCCAGATCTGCCGCAGCCTTGGCGGCCAGGGCCAAGGCCATGGCCTGCTGCGCGGCTGTGGCTTCTGCGGCGGCCTTGGCGGCCAGCTCTGCTGCGGCCTTGGCCTCCAGGCCGGCCTTGGCGGCGGCGTCGGCAGCGGCCTTGGCAGCGGCGTCGGCAGCGGCCTTGGCGGCCGGGTCGCCACCCTTGGCCGCCGCTGCGGCTGCTTCGGCTGCGGCTGCGGCCGCCGCCTTGGCGGCGGTCTCGGCAGCGGCCTTGGCTGTGGCGTCTGCTGCGGCCTTGGCTGCGGCGCCCTGGGCGTCCTTGACCTGGGCGGCGCCAGCGTTCTGGCCCGTGGAGATGGTGTCCGTGGGCGCGCCCTGCTGCAGGCCGGTGGCTGTCAGGGCATTGTAGTACTTGAATTCCTGGGGCGTCATGATCATGACCGGGCCAGCGCCGAACTTGCCCACCTCGACCTTGACGCCGGCCTGGGACAGGATCTGGAAGGCCCCGCCGCCCAGCGGCTGGACGATGACGGGCTTGCCGTCGAAGACCATGACCAGGTGGTTCTCGCTGCCCTGGCCGGGTTCGGGGATGGTGTGCGCTGTTTCCGTGCCGCGGATGCCGATGGTGGCCAGCGGGCTTTGCATCTTGAAGGATTCGGGGTTCTGCTTGACGATCTCGCCGGTGACGGCGCGGAAGGTGCCCTGGGCCATCTTGAAGAGCACCTTGCCGGTGCCCTTGCTGGCGTCAAAGACGTACTGGTCCAGGCTGATCTTGGAGCCCTCGCCGACGTTCAGGACGGTCTTGTCGAGGAACTCGATGGACCCGGCCGAGCCTTTGGCCGTGGCCAGGGTGTCGCCCTTGAACACAGGGTTTCCTTCGGTCAGGGGGCGCGCACCCTCCGGACCGCTGGCCGTCATCTGGCCTTTGACAACCTTGGCGACGCCAATTTCCTGGGCCATGAAACACGCTCCTCAACTTGGACATCCCGGAATCATGCCTGGACGCGCACCGGCATAAGGCAGATTGCGGACCTTACTCTACATGCTGTTATACGGATACGCCGAGTGTAAAGGTGCGTCAATAGCCATGATGGTACAGGCATGCGCGGCGAATGGCTTTGGGGCGGGGCGCCGGTGCGAGACAGCCGGGTCGTTGGGCTAACCGCACACACTGCCGACGGCTGCACCACGGCTACGTCATCCCGGCCCAGGGCGACAGCTATCGGCTCAAGGAGAACGCAAGGCCGGGGTCATAAACCTCGACCAAGCAGAAATAGCGACACCGTCCGGGGAGGGCTCGCCCTCCCCGCATGTCTCCCGGTGGATCAATATCCTGCCATTCGGTGGGTCAGGATTCACCCTATGCCAGGCACGATGAGGTGCGCGGCATCCACGACGACGATGTCCGCGGTGGCGATGCTGCTGACGCCGTGGGCGATGACGTGATCTCCGCCCGCGGTCTTGCCGTTGGTGTCGTAGATGAGGTCGGAGCCGCTGACATACCAGCACGGGCCAAGTTCATTGGCACCGGTGGCGGCTGTGAGGTCCGCGTAGACGTGGCTCTGGGCTGCGGCGGTACTGTCGAACCCGAAATCGCTTCCGGACAGGCTGCTCTGGTAGAAGGCGAACTTGTCCGTGCCGCTGAGGAAGTTGGTGATGGTGTCGCCGCCCTCGCTCTGGGCCTTGTAGATGAACATGTCGGCGTAGGGGGTGTTTGTGGCTCCGGTGAGGGTGTCGGCCCCGCCGCCGCCGAAGATCTTGTTCGTGAAATTGCCGCTGCCTGCGCTCGAATAGGAGTTGCAGCCGGTGATGTTGTCGGCCTGTCCGCTGCCCTTGATGTAGAGATAGGTCGTCGAAGAGATGTCGCTGGCGTCGAAGGTCAGGGAGCCGGAAAGCGATGCGCCGTTGATCTCCAGCGAGGACCCCATGGTGTTCCAGGAGGCTCCAGACACGCTGGTGGTCAGCGCGCTGTGGACGATCAGGTCCGCGCTGGCTCCTTCCAGCTTGATGTGCTCAAAGCCGTTGACTCCATTGAGGTCGGTTTGGGCGCCGCTGCTGTTATCCAGGCGCAGGGTGTCGTCCCCGGACCCGCCGAGCACCGTGTCGGAGCTCTCGAGATTGCTGCCCATCTGCACGGTGTCGTTGCCGCTGCCGCAGGTGATGGCCGTGGTCGTGCTTGCGGCGGTCACGGTGTCGCCGAAGCTGGAGCCCGTGTAGCGCTCGATGTCGTAGAGCGTGTCCGAGCCGCCGGAGCCGTTGTTGCTGACGGAGCCGGTGCTCAGGTCTGCGGTCACGGCTGACGTGGCGCTGCTGTAGCTGACCGTGTCGCTGCCCGCGTCGCCGTGCAGGTGGTTCACCCCGTTCCCGCCCACCAGCGTGTCGTCGCCGTCGCCGCCGTAGAGGGTGTCGTTGCCCGTGCCGCCGGTGATGGCGTCGCCGTAGGCGTTGCCATAGACAGTGGCGGCGCTGCTCCAGGAGGCCAGGTTGATGGTGTCCGCGCCGCCGCCGCCCTTGATGACTTCGAAGCCCGCGAAGGTCTGGGTGCCGGAGCTGAAGGAGGTTTGGCCAGTCTGGTCGGCGCCGCCGGTGATGGTGATGGGGTAGTCGCTGCTGAACGCGGAGTAGTCCAGGGTGTCCGTACCCATTCCTCCGATCAACTCATCGTTGCCGCTGCCTGGGGCGATGGTGTCGTCGCCCGGGCCGCCAAAGAGGTGGTCCGCCCCTGCGCCGCCCTTGAGCACGTCGGCCCCTGCGCCGCCGGTGACGTAGAAGGCGTAGTCCCCGGTCACGGCAGAGGCGTCGAAGGTCAGGGGGTGGTCGGCAGTGAGGCCCGAGCCGAGGATGGAGATGTGCCCCAGGGTGCCCACCAGGGTTGTCGCCACGGCCTGGCTTATGGTGATGGCGGTGGTGGCGTTGCCCAGGACAATGTTTTCCACGCCCGAGACGTTGGTGAGTTCATCGGTGGAGAGCCCGTTATCCGTGTATAACAGCGAGTCCGTGCCCAATCCGCCGTTGATGGTGTCGGCAGCGGTGAGGTTGGTGCCCATGTTGATGTTGTCGTTGCCGTCGCCGCCGTTGATGGAGTCGTTGCCGTCGCCGCCGTTGAGGGTGTCGTTGCCTTCGCCGCCCAGGATGGTGTCGTTGCCTTCGCCGCCGGTGATGGTGTCGTTGCCCGCGCCGCCGTCGATGTAGTCGTTGCCCGCGCCGCCGTCGATGAGGTCGTCCCCGTCCTGGCCGTAGATCGAGTCCGCGCCGCCCAACGCGTTGATGATGTTGGCGGAGTTGTTGCCGTAGATCGTGTCGTTGTAGTTGCTGCCGGTGACGTTGAGGATGGCTGAGGACAAGGAGGTGACCAGGGTGGAGGAGCCGCAGGGGTGGTTGCTCTGGGGCTCGTAGTAGGGCGCGTCGCGCGGGGCGGCAAGGGGCGAGGACTGCGAGGGGTCCAGGTCCACGAACTGGCCCTCGGTGAAAAGCATCTGATTGGCGAAACTCACGGAGTTTTCCGGGGTGATGGTCCTCACGGTGTCGATGATGGTTTGCGCCACCTGGCTGATGATCGTGCCTGGGTCAAAGGGGCCGGTGGGTGGTCCGGTGGGGCCGGTGGGGCCGCCAGGACCGCCAGGACCTCCGGGGCCGCCAGGGCTGCCAGGACCGCCGGGGCTGCCAGGGCCGCCAGGACCGCCTTGGTTGCCCATCAAGGTGTTGATGTTGAAGATCGAGCCCTGGGTCAGGTCCAGGGTCTGGCCCTGGAACTGGCCCTGCTGGCCAAACTGCTGCTGCGCCGCCGCCAGCTCTGCCGCGGCCTTGGCAGCGGCGGCGGCCAGGGCCTGGCCCTGGAGCGCGGCAGCGGCCTCGCCGGCGGCCTTGGCGGCCAGTTCTGCTGCGGCCTTGGCCTCGGCGCCGGCCTTGGCGGCGGCCTCGGCAGCGGCCTTGGCAGCGGCTTCCGCTGCGGCCTTGGCAGCGGGACCGGCAGCGGCAGCGGCCTTGGCGGCGGCCTCGGCAGCGGCCTTGGCCGCGGTCTCTGCGGCGGCCTTGGCAGCGGAGTCTGCTGCGGCCTTGGCAGCGGCGTTCTGGGCGTCCTTGACCACCTGGTTGGCGGCGCCCTGTTGAGTGCCGGTGGAGATGGTGTCCGTGGGCGCGCCCTGCTGCAGGCCGGTGGCCGTCAACGCGTTGTAGTACTTGAATTCCTGGGGCGTCATGATCATGACCGGGCCAGCGCCGAACTTGCCCACCTCGACCTTGACGCCGGCCTGGGACAGGATCTGGAAGGCCCCGCCGCCCAGCGGCTGGACGATGACGGGCTTGCCGTCGAAGACCATGACCAGGTGGTTCTCGCTGCCCTGGCCGGGTTCGGGGATGGTGTGCGCTGTTTCCGTGCCGCGGATGCCGATGGTGGCCAGCGGGCTTTGCATCTTGAAGGATTCGGGGTTCTGCTTGACGATCTCGCCGGTGACGGCGCGGAAGGTGCCCTGGGCCATCTTGAAGAGCACCTTGCCGGTGCCCTTGCTGGCGTCAAAGACGTACTGGTCCAGGCTGATCTTGGAGCCCTCGCCGACGTTCAGGACGGTCTTGTCGAGGAACTCGATGGACCCGGCCGAGCCTTTGGCCGTGGCCAGGGTGTCGCCCTTGAACACAGGGTTTCCTTCGGTCAGGGGGCGCGCACCCTCCGGACCGCTGGCCGTCATCTGGCCTTTGACAACCTTGGCGACGCCAATTTCCTGGGCCATGGCACACGCTCCTCGCTTGCACGCCGCGCCTTTCTGCGTGGGCGCGTGCGTGACACTTCAAACAATGACGTTTAGTTTTCATACTAACCATTGATTGCCTGGAGTGCAAGGGGGACGTCGATGACGAGGGCAGAATGGCGGACGGGGGCAGAATGGCGCCGGGGTTTGGGGGGCTCGCGCCTGGTCGGGGCAGGAGTTGCGGAAGCGTTCCCTTTTACATTCCGAGTGGCTGTATAACGGTGGGCGCGGCGTGAAGGCCTACGGCCGGGTACATCCACTGCAGATGACCTTGGGGGGCCAGGGCTTATGCGGGTTTTTTCGGCTTGCCCTTGCCCTTCTGCTGGACCTTGGCTTTGGTTGGGCCCTTGGCCTTTGCCGCCGCCGCCGTGGTTTTCTTGCCCGTGCGCGTTGGCTCCTGGGCCACCACCTGGGCCTTGCCGCGCGCGCCTTTTTTCGTGGCGGCCTTGGAGCTCTTGGCCTTGCGCGTGGAGCGGGATTCGTACAGGGGCGTCTTGTCGATGCCCAGGAAGCCGGGGTGCACGCCCAACTCGCCGGAGGCCTGGCCCCAGGATTTGCCGTCCTTGCGCAGGGCCTCCACCTGGGCCGGGCTGACGCCCGAGACATGGGCCAGGGCCTCGGCGCGGGTGCGCTCCAGGCGTTCCTCCGAGGCGGCCAGGGCCTCGGAGGCCTGACGGGCGGCCTCGCGGTTCTGGCTCTTGTGCAGCTTCCAAGTTTCCTCTTTCAGGCGTGCGTTCTCCTCCAGCACGTCGTCCATGCGCTTGAGCACCGCGTCGTCGCTCACGGCCAGGGCCGGGGTGGTCCGGGCGAGGCTGGAGCAGGCCAGGAGGCCCGCGAGGAGAATGGTTGCGAACCTGGAAGGTGTGCTCATATCGTCTCTCCGCAAAGGGCGCGAGGTTGCTTTTCCGTGGCTGTAATCACTCGGCGGCCGGCGTGCTTTGGCCCTGCGCCGGCCCCGCATCGGGGGAAGCCTGCCAGGCGCAAGCGCAGGCCAGGGCCAGCGCGCCTGCCGTGGCCGGGGTGTAGAGCGCCGGGGTCAGGGCCGCCAGCACCAGGGTGGCGGCCAAAAGTCCGAACCCGAAGCGCTTGCGGCCGTGCAGGGCGCAGGCCAGCATCCCGGCCAGGACCAGGGCTGGTCCGCCTGCGCCCCAGCCGGCCAGCAGCCGGAGCCAGGATGAGGGGATGTCGAAGACCGACACGGCGAGCCCTGCGGCCTCGGGATCCCAGTCCAGGCCGCCCAGATCCGGCATGGCCAGGGCCATGGGCTCGCCCAGGGGCAGGCCGAAGAGCCAGGCCCGGGGCTCGGCCCGGAACGCTTCCAGGACGGCGGCCAGGTGCCAGGAAAGTCCCAGCTCGTCGCCGCCGCCCAGGGGCATGCCCAGGGTGCGCGCCAGGGGCAGGGCCAGGGACATCCAGATGGCCAGGGCGCAGGCGCAGAACAGGGCCAGGCGTTCCCGCAGGGGGCCGCGCTCCAAAAACAGGATGATGAGCCCCGCCGCGACCAGGCCGGAGCGTGAGAAGGTGGCGAAAATTCCGGCCAGGATGAGCCAGCGCGCCGGGCTGGAGCGCCGGGCGTTGGCGCTGCCGGACCCGGACCGGGGTTCAGAAGAGTCCAGGGTGGCGCAAAAGGCCATGCACAGCAGGAAGGCCATGCTGTCGGACGCGGCCTGGCCGCCGCCCAGAAGAAAGCCGCCGCCCAGCACCACCTGCCGGGCCATGATGGCCGTGAGCAGGAAGTCCAGGACCAGGATGGCGCCCAGGATGCCGCCCAGGCGGGCCAGGTCCTCGCGCCGGGGCGTGCCGAAGCTCCAGGCCCAGGCTGCGGCGAACAGGGCCAGGGCCGGGAGGCGCAGCTCGTCCAGCAGCGGGGCCAGGGGCTGGGCCTGGCCCAAGACCGGGCCGAACAGGCGCAGGCCGAGGTAGACGCCCGTTGCCATGGCCGAGGGCAAAATGAGGCCGGCCCAGGCGGATTTCGCCTGGCGCTTGCGGGCGAGGAGGTCGCGCCCGAGGCAGACGGCCAGGGCCAGCCCGGCCAGGGCCAGCCACAGGGCCAGGCCCTGGGGGCCGAAGTGCCGGGAGACCTCGGGCCGTCCGGCGAGACGGCCTGCCAGCACGGCCAGGGGCATCAGCGCATAGACCGCAACCAGGGGCAGCCGGGCCAGGAACTGGTTTCCGGCGGGGCTCATTGCTGTCCTCTGGGCAGGGCTGCGGATCGGCCTCTGGGGCGGGCCTGACCGGTCTTGGCATGCGGCATGAATTGGCTCCGGGGAAGTGTCCCCGGCCAGGGCATAGCGCGTCTGGGGCGCGGGGTAAAGCCC